>JAIPDI010000002.1 GCA_021737785.1 Deltaproteobacteria bacterium | reverse complement strand
GGGACGGCAGCAGGGCTTTACAATACAGTCTGTTCCAGCCCCAAGTACAGCCTTTCATGGGACGGTATGTCCTTGCTGCCTTTCCGTAAACATTATTCGGAGCCCGGGGGCGGCCGCCGAACGATACGACCGCATTTTAATGTCCCGCCTTGGGCGGGAGAAAGAGACCCCCACGCGCGTCCGGAAATTTCCGGGATTTACATACCTTTTTTGGTTGCGGCCGTCAGGCCGCCTTGGGAATTATTGCTTGAATGATAAGGTGTTCCGTCGTATGTTCTCAGCCGGCACCCATTGAACTCAGGGTTTCGCCCCAATTTGGAATAGTGGAACGATGGAACACCGGAAGCATGGGGTAAGAGGGATGAAGAGCACCGGGAAGCCGTATTTACGGCGTGATTCAGTGTTCATTTCCTTTCCATGGCTCCGGTATAGATCATTCCGGTTCCACGGCACAGAGAACCTTCAGAGGCAATGCAGGATTCGACGGGCGTAGAATTTTTTGAGACGATAGCAGCGGATTTCCCTCCAAGGAATGCATAACAACAAAGGTTTGCGCCGGGCTAAGGTCAACCAGGCGTCCATGACTTCAAATATCTGCAATTTCAACTACTTGCAACCAATAAATGGAGTTTGTTATGATAACGCTGAACATTGAGCAGGAAATGATACTTGCCACTGTACGGGAGATTGTACAGAACACCATAAGACTTAGGGCCGCTGAAATCGACGAGAAGGCGGAATTTCCATGGGACACGGTCAGGATATTTTCCGAAAACGGGGTGTTGGCGCCCTTGCTTCCCGAGAAATACGGAGGCATCGGACTTGCGTATCTGACCTTTTCCATGATCCTTGAAGAAATCGCCAAGGCCTGTGCCTCGTCGGCCCTCATCCTGATTGCGCAGGCCGACGGCATGCTCCCGATCCTCTGCGCCGGAAGTGAATCGCTGAAACAGAGAATTCTTCCCGGATTGGCAAGAGGGGGGCTGGCCGCATTCGCCGCCACAGAGCCCGGGGCCGGATCGGATATCCTTTCCATGACGACCCGTGCGGCTCGGAAGGGAGATGTTTATGTCCTTAACGGTCAAAAGTGTTTTATTACAAACGGGAGCCTTGCCGATGTGGTGACGGTGTACGCATTCACGGATCGTGAAAAGAGGTCAAAGGGGATTACCGCCTTTGCTGTGGAGAAGGGAACCCCGGGCCTGCATTATGGAAAAAATGAGAACAAGATGGGCATGCGCGGATGTGTGAATTCTCAATTGTTTTTCGAAGACATGGAAGTTTCGACAGAGAATGTTATCGGCCATGAAGGAGGGGGGATCGGCAGTATGATGGCGGCACTGGATACCAGCAGGCTTTTTTCCGCGTCCCAGGCGGTCGGACTGGCGCAGGGAGCCGTTGACGAGGCGGTGGCCTATGCGAGGCAGCGGGTTCAGTTCGGAAGGCCGATCGCCGAAATGCAGGCCATCCAGTTCATGATTGCCGATATGACTGCGGGAACGGATGCGGCACGGCTCCTCACTTATCAGGCAGCCCGCCACCTGGATAGGAAGGACGCCAAGCTTGGCCCTCGATCCTGCGCCATGGCCAAATTTTTCGCTTCAGACAATGCCATGAAGGTAACCACCGATGCGGTACAGGTCATGGGGGGGTACGGATATATGAAGGACTATCCGGTGGAACGAATGATGCGCGATGCCAAGCTCATTCAGATCTACACCGGCACGAATCAGATCATGCGGCTGGTCGCCGCGAGAGAGATTTTCGGGAAATAGCCGGATCGCTCGCCATGCAGGATCCCGGGATACGGAACGCGCTTCGGGCCGGGCAGAAAATACCGGTGCGGCAATAGGCCGTTTCCAGCCTCAAACCCGCTGACTATGCAGGTTCTCACCTTGACATTCCCGCTGATTTCATCTATAAGTTTTTAAGTGGATATGTTCCCGGGTGAGTTGTTAACCCTTTCCAATATGGGGGGAACCAATATGGATACATCCAACAGAATTCAACTGACAGTTCTGGACCAGATAGCGAATGCCGACAGGGTAAGAAAAAAGATTATCGATGCGGCAAGTGCCCTGTATGTCAAAAAGGGCTTCAATGCCACCTCAATTCAGGAAATTTCCGAAGCATCAGGGGTCAGCCTGCCGGTCACTTATCATTATGTCAAGCAGAAGTCGGCAATTATGCGGATGATCATGGAAGATGTGTTGAATATCTTCCGGGAGAACCTTCTCCGGATGATCCATGGAATCGAGGATCCCATAGAGAAACTGACCATTGCAGGAAGACTCTATTTTAAGGTGGTTGACCAGCAGAGGGAGAAGGCCCTCCTCATCTATCAGAAGTCCAACTCCCTTGACAAGGCCTCCAAGGCCCGCATTATGGAATTGGAGGTGGAAGTCAGCAAGATATTTGGTGAAATGATCCAGGAGGGGATAGATTTAGGCGTTTTCAAGAAGGTGGATGTGGATCTGGCAGCCTACAATATCATTATTGCCGCCCATATGTGGGTCCTGAAGCATTGGCACTTCAAGAACCGTCTTACCCTTGATAAATATATCGACCTTCAATTATCCAATATCCTCGATATGCTCAAAATATAGACGATCTTCGGGTCGTGACAACGTATTTAATTAAAACAACACCCCTGGGAGTTTCTGTCCGATCCAGGGGGATCGACGCGCAATGAAGTTACTGGAGATACTTAATGAAGACACATACCGTTCATTTTCTCCCGGCTGATATATCTGTTGAAGTGGAAGAAGACGCGACCATTGCCGAGGCGGCCCAACGTGTCGATGTATTTATAAATAACCTTTGCGGCGGCGAAGGGGTGTGCGGCAGGTGCCGCGTTCAGGTCCTAAGAGGGCGGGCCGAGGCTGAAGAGCATGCGAAGAGCTTTTTTTCTCCGGATGAGATCACAAAGGGATATGTCCTCGCCTGTCAGACTCGGATCCATGACGACCTGGAGGTCGTGATCCCCCCTGAATCGAGGATGGAAGACTCGAAAATCATGATCGGAGGCGCCACACAGGAAACCGGCATGATGGAGCTCAGGCCCATCGTCAAAAAGATCTATCTGGAGCTGCCGCCCCCGACCAGTGAGGACAATGTTCCGGATATCGAACGGATATCCAGGGAATTGCGCAAACAGTTCGGATGGCACGCCTTTGATATCTCTTTGGACTGTTTACAGAATCTTTCCGACAAGCTGCGGCAGAATGACTGGAAGATTACCGTAACCCTGGCAAGGAAGGGAGATGGCTACCGCATCCTGAAGATAGACCCGCTCGATACTTCTCAGGCGAATTACGGCGTGGCCGTTGACGTGGGTACCACCACGGTCGTCGTACAATTGGTGGATCTGAATACAGGGAGGCTGATCGGCTCCGAAGGGTGCCACAATCAACAGGCGAGCTATGGTGAGGACGTTATATCGAGGGTGATCTTTGCCTGCGGAAAGGGGGGGCTGGAACCGGTCCAGAAAGCGGTGATCAAGAATATCAATCAGCTCATCAGAAAAGTGTGCAAAGAAAAGGATGTCCCTATTGATGACATCAATGCCATAGTAGCGGCGGGAAACACCACCATGAGCCATTTTTTGCTGGGCCTCTCTCCCTGTTCTATCCGGCTGGATCCCTATGTCCCAACAGCCGATGAATTTCCCCTGATCCATGCCGAGGAAGTCGGCATCCAGATTAATCCGCGCGGCATTCTTCAGACAATCCCCTGTGTGGCCTCCTATGTGGGCGGCGATATTGTGGCAGGCGTCATGTCCTGCGGGATCCCTGAACATGAAGAGGTAAGGGGCCTGATCGATATCGGCACAAATGGTGAGATCGCCATCGGCAATAAGGACTGGCTCATCTGCTGTTCGGCTTCGGCCGGCCCGGCCTTTGAGGGGGGCGGAACCCGTTGCGGCATGCGTGCCATAAAAGGGGCTATTGAAAAGATCGCTATTTCAGAGGGGGAACTTCACTACCAGACCATCGAGGGTGCCAAGCCACGGGGGATCTGCGGCTCAGGCCTGATCGACTGCATCTATGAACTTGTCAAAAACGGCATTATCGATCCGAGTGGAAAATTTCATAGAGACCGCAAAGATGACCGGCTGAGGATTGAGGAAAACGTTCCGGAATATATCATCGCCTTTCCGGAGGAAACCGAATCGGGCACGGCGGTTACCATTGCGGAGTCGGACATCGACAACCTCATTAAATCGAAAGGCGCGGTTTTTGCCGCCATCAAGTCTCTGACCGACTACATCGGACTCGGATTTGATATGATAGAGACCTTTTATGTCGCCGGTGGGTTTGGCAGTTTCATGGACATTTCCAAGTCCATTGCCATCGGTCTCCTGCCGGATATTCCAAGGGAAAAGATACAGTTTATCGGAAACAGCTCGTTGACAGGGGCCCGTATGTCCCTCCTTTCAGAATCGGCCATGGAAACCTGTATCAACATATCAAGATCAATGACCAATATCGAACTCTCCACCTATCAGCCCTTTACAGATGAGTATATTGCGGCCCTGTTCTTACCGCATACCAACCGGAAACTCTTTCCTTCTGTGGCGTATTGACGCAGAGAGGCCTCCTTGAGGCTCGGAAAATCGCTTTGGACAGGTGCGCAGGTCACAAGAGAGAATGGGAGAAGCGTTTTTAATGTGTTGTCGTCACTTTCCAATGCGATCCATTGACAATCAGATCTTTCACTCTTATAATCTGAGAATTAATATATTTAATATAATCTAAGGAATTTTGTTTTCTCTATGATATCGGGCGGAACGCGAAGTCAGACGGTCTTTGCAGAAGTTGCGATCTGCCTCCTTTTTTGAACACGATTGTATTGGGCTGGAACCGAGGTATTCGAGAGGCGATACCTTGGAAGATTGAGGTAAAATAAATAGTGTTAAATTTGAAAGGAGGAAAGAGTATGACAAAAAATGTTCTTAAGGTGTTTCTGTGTGTGGCCGGGGCCTTGTTGCTTTTCAGTTGCGCCGCCCCAAAAGAGGTTCCCACGTTTACCCCTCAAAATCTCAACCCGATGCTCCAATCAGGGGACTATGTAAAAAAGGTTGACAACTTCGTCGTCATTTTAGACAAATCAGGATCCATGGGCGACCTCTACAAAGGGGAGAAGAAACTGGATACTGCAAAACGTCTGGCGGCTTGGATGAATCACTCCATTCCGGATCTCAAGATGACCGGAGCACTCAGGATTTTTGGCAGGACAGCCCTTTTTGATAATGAGCTGACCAAACTTTATTGGGGCCCGGCCCCGTATGAAAAGAGCGCCCTTGACGCAGGGTTAAACAAGGTCGGCTACAGTGTGGGCGACAGCCCGCTGAATCAGGCCTTTGATGCGACGGCCCAGGACTTTAAATCGGCTCAGGGCGATATCGCGGTAATCGTCTTCACCGATGCCAACAAAGATTTCATGCTTTATGATGCCGTTAAAAAGTCGGCGGCAGATTTGAAAGCGCATTACGGAAACCGGCTTTGCATCTATCCCGTGCAGATAGGCGACAATCCCGACGGCAAGGCACTTCTTGAACATGTGGCGCAGACAGGTCAGTGCGGAACCTATGTCACCGGGGACCAGATCGCGTCCCCTGCGGGGATGGCCGATTTCGTGACAAGGGTTTTTCTGAAAAAGGCCCCGCCCAAACCCGCACCGGTAGTCGTGGAAAAGGTCGTCATTCTGGATTCCGACGGCGACGGTGTTCCCGACAATTTGGATAAGTGCCCGGGAACCCCCAAAGGCGCAAAGGTCAACGCGGACGGATGCTGGGTCATTGACAATGTGCTGTTTGATTTTGACAAGTACAACATTAAACCGCAATTCTCCCACCTGTTAGATGAAGTTGCTGTGGTATTCCAAAACAATCCGGGCCTCAGGGCGCAGATCGAAGGGCATACGGACAGCATCGGTACTGAAGCCTATAACCTGAAGCTATCCATGAGAAGGGCCAATGCCGTGGTAGACTATCTGGTCCGGAAGGGCGTTGGCAAAAACCGACTTTCCGCGGAAGGATTCGGGTTCTCACAACCGATCGCCACCAACGAGACGGCAGAAGGACGGGCCTTGAACCGGAGGGTCCAAATTGTGCCTGTCCCATAGGGGTGCGGCAGAAACTGCGCTGTGAAGCGCTGTATGGATAGGGGTCGGGCCAAGGGCTCGGCCCCTATCTCTATTTTATGCAGCGGTGAATATGCATTCGGGCCAAATCTTCTGAATTCCTGAACCGCTGAACCTTTTTGCATTGGACAATCTCACCATGTTACGAATCGGCGCCCTCAAACTGAAGAACCGGCTGATCATGGCACCCATGTCAGGGATTACCAATCTGCCGTTTCGTCGTATTGTCAAGCGCTTGGGTGCAGGTCTCGTCACCACTGAGATGATCAGCGCCATGGGTCTCGCCAGACAGCAGGAAAAGACTCTCAAGTATCTCAAGAGCGATCCGGAGGAACAGCCTCTTTCGGCCCAGATATTCGGTTCGGACCCCCGGGTCATGGCTGAGGCCGCCCGAATCGTTGTCGATGCCGGGGTCGATCTGGTGGATATCAACATGGGCTGCCCTGCACGCAAAGTGGTCAAGACGGGTGCAGGCGGGGCCCTTCTCCGTTCGCCCGATCGTGTGAGGGATATTGTGTCGGCTGTCCGCGCGGTCTGTCCTGTTCCCTTGACCGTAAAGACCAGGACCGGATGGTCGCCGGATCAGCCGGTTGCACGGGATATTGCCAGGCTTGTTGAGGATTGCGGCGCCGATGCCATCACCTTCCACCCGAGATTTGTGACCCAGCGATTTTCAGGAACCGCCGATTGGGACATTATCTCGGAGGTCAAATCCCAGGTCGGAATCCCCGTCATCGGAAACGGCGATGTGTGTACGCCTTTACAGGCCCTTGACATGATGCAACAGACCGGATGCGACGGCGTCATGATCGGCCGCGCAGCCATGGGCAATCCCTGGATTTTCAGAGAGATCCTGGATCTGGACAACGGGATGACCCCGCGGCCCCCCGGATTAGTGGAGCGGAGGGAGATCATCTCAGACCATTTCAGACTGCTTGTCGATCTTATGGGAGAGGAAAGCGCCGCCAGGGCCATGCGGGGGCTCCTCCTTTGGTATACAAAAGGCCTCCCCTACAGCAGCCGGTTTCGAGGCGCCTTTACAGGTATTCATGATCTGGTTACGATGACGGCCGCAATGGACGACTATTTCTCCTTATTGAAGGAATCATTCGGGATCCCGATATTGAGGAAGGATCTTGTAGCATCCCCCGGTTTTGGCGAGGAACACATCGGAATATGAGAGTCATACTGGCAAAGACAGCGGGGTTCTGCATGGGTGTCCGCCGTGCCATGGAGACCGTCATGGCGGAGGCCAACAAAAAGGAGGGCCCCTTATTCACCTTTGGGCCCCTGATCCACAATCAGCAGGTCCTGGATCTTTTGGAGTCGAAAGGGGTCAGGGCAACCGATGACGTCCGGGACCTTGCCTCCGGCCGCATTATCATCAGGGCTCACGGCATTCCGCCGCGAAAGCACGAACTGCTGGAACAGACCGGCCTTAAGGTGATCGATGCCACCTGTCCCAAAGTTACCCGGGTGCAGCAGATTATCCGCCATTACTCCAATAAGGGATATTCGTCCATCATTGTGGGCGATCAGAACCACGCCGAAGTGATCGGGCTGATGGGTTACAGCAAAACCCCGGCGCACGTGATTCAGGACGAGACAGAGGTGGCCGACCTCCCCTCTATGGAAAGACCTTTCGTCGTTGCCCAGACCACTCAGAATGAAGAAAAATTCAACGACATCGTAGACGCCTTGAAAAAGCGATTCTCGAATCTTCGGGTGTTTGACACCATCTGTGAGGCAACACACGAGCGTCAGCAGGAAGTGAGGACATTTAAAGGACAGGTGGACGCCGTGGTGGTGGTCGGCGGATATCACAGCGCCAACACCCAGCGACTTGCCCGGATATCCGAGGAGGAATCCCTCCCTACCTTTCACGTGGAAACGGAACAAGACCTGGACAAGGATCAACTCTCCAAAATGGGTGTGATCGGCCTGACAGCGGGGGCATCTACCCCCCATTGGATGATCCGGAATGTACTGCAGGAGATCGAGGCGATTCATGACCGGAAGGAAACCTTCCTCACCCGCCGGCTCAAACAGGCCTTCAGGTTCATGGTGTTGAGCAATCTGCTCGTGGCGCTGGGGGCGTTTTCTCTGGCATATGCCGCTGCCATCATGGCAGGAAGAGACCCTGTCTCCCCCTTCCCCCTCCTGGCATTTCTCTATATTTTTGCCATGCATGTGTTCAACCATTTTCTGGATAAAGGGGCCAGTGCCTACAGTGAACCGGACAGGTCGGCTTTTTTGAAGACTCACAGGGTCCTCCTGAATATGAGCGGCATTACCGCCCTTGCCATGGCCTTGGCGCTTTCTTATACGGTGGGCATGATTACCTTTCTGGCCCTCATCGGATTGAGCGTCCTGGGCATCATATACAGTGTCCCTGTCGTACCGGAGCAGATGCGCAACAGGTCCCGTTACAGCAAGATCAAGGATATCCCCGGCTCCAGAAGCCTCTCCGAGGCCCTTGCCTGGACAGCGGTGATTACCCTCCTCCCGGTGATTGAGACCCAAAGCGTGAATGTGCCCGCCGCCATCCTGACGGGGCTGGTTATCTTTACCTGGAGTTACGCCAGGGCCATCTTTTTCAGCCTACTGCAGGTGCAGGGAGATCTCATGGTAGGCACGGAAACACTCCCGATTACCCTGGGGGAGAGACGCACCCTCATTCTTCTCAGGATCATACTCCTGATCACCGCCGTTATCTTGCTTGTGGGCCCGATCCTTGGCACGGTGGGGATGTTCTGCTACCTGATGCTCATCCCCCTTTGCACCCTCTGGCTGTCGCTTCTGGCCTATGAACGACAGTGGCTTCCTCCCGGAATCCCCCTCGAGGCGCTGGTGGAGAGCAACTTTCTTCTAACCGGTCTTCTGGCCCTCCTGTGGGGGATCTTCCGGTGACATCCGTGAGCGTTATTATCCCCACATTCAACAGGGCCATGAGGACGGCCCGGGCCGTGGCATCCGTTCTTTATCAGACCTGTACCGACTATGAACTCATCGTAGTGGATGACGGGTCACAGGATAATACAGAAGAGGTCCTGCGACAGTTCGGCCGGCGTCTTCGCTATATCGCCCTCCCTTACAATCGCGGGGTGTCTGCTGCAAGGAACAGAGGGATCAGGGAATCCGAGGCCCCATGGATTGCATTCCTCGATTCGGATGACTACTGGCTGCCGCGAAAATTAGAAGTGCAGACGGCCTTTTTCAGGACCCATCCCGAGGCTGCCATCTCTCAGACCCAGGAGGTCTGGATCAGAAATGGTCGATATGCCAACCCCAAAAGGAGACATCGGAAACTTTCCGGAGACGTCTTCGCCCCATCACTGCGGCTCTGCCTCGTCAGTCCTTCAGCGGTGATGCTTCGACGCTCCCTCATGGAAGATGTGGGGCTATTTGACGAAAATCTCCCTGTATGCGAAGACTATGATCTCTGGCTCAGGATCGCCTGCCGCCATCCGGTTCACTTGATTGAAGATCGACTGATCGTTAAAGAGGGGGGCCATCCCGATCAACTCTCTTCCCGCTACAAGGGGATGGACAGATTCAGAATTAAGGCCATTCGGAAGCTGATGGAGGAGGGAATACTCAACAGGGACCAGCAACAGGCGGCCATGAAGGAGCTTTCTCTGAAATGCCGTATTTACGGGAAGGGCTGCATCAAGCGGGGGAAACAGGATGAGGGGGCCGCGTATCTCAAACTGGCGCAAGAGGCCCAAGCGTGAAGGGATGGTCGGGGTTAAGCTGTTAAGTTGTGGGGCGATTGAGGTATCATCCCCCCATGAGCTTATCAACCCGTCCCGTTGAATACGGAATATCTCCTTCGCTGCACAAAACGCGCAACCGGTATCCATCATGGACTTAAACTACCTGGCCATTGTCAGCGCCTGTGTCTGGACCGTCATCCTCCTCCTGCCATGGCGCCCCTGGGCCACATCCGAGGCATTGGATGCTCCCGCTGATCCAGGCGGGGAGGACCTGAGCGATATAACGGTCCTCATCCCTGCCAGAAATGAAGCCGGCGTCATTAAACCCACGCTGGAAGGGGTCAAGGCCCAGGGTGAGCTTATCCCGGTCATCCTGGTGGACGACCGCTCCACAGATGGAACTGCCCTGGCCGCTGAATCCGTTGATATGAAGTCTCTTCGCCTCATTCCGGGAGAACCTCCTCCAGAGGGCTGGAGCGGCAAACTGTGGGCCCTTGAACAGGGCTTCCGGCATGTCCATACCGACCTCCTCCTCCTGTTGGATGCGGATATCCGGCTCAGCCCGGGGATTATCCGGGCCCTTCGAAGGAAGCTGCAGCAGGGCGATCTCCAGCTGGCTTCCCTGATGGCGGCCCTGCGCATGGACGGATTCTGGGAGCGGGCGTTCATGCCCGCCTTTATCTATTTCTTCAAGATGCTGTATCCTTTCCGCCTTTCCAATTCCACATTCCCGTGGGTGGCTGCGGCCGCGGGTGGGTGTATCCTTCTAAAGACACAAGCACTGCCCGCGTCAGGCGGTTTCAGGGGCGTGCGACATGAATTGATCGATGACTGCGCCCTTGCCAGACAGATCAAGTCCTCCGGCGGCAGGACCTGGATCGGCCTTTCCCACTCAGTACAGAGTCTCCGGCCCTATGAACATCTCAGGAGCATCTGGGATATGGTGGCGAGGACCGCATTTCATCAGCTTCGGTATTCACTGCTGCTTCTTTTATTGTGTACCGTGATGATGATCGCGGTATTCTGGTTCCCGATTGCAGGGATGTTTTCCCCGTCCATACTGTCGAGGGTCATTTGCGGATTCGCCCTTGCCGCTATGGTCTTGAGCTATCTGCCGACCTTGAGGTTTTACCACCGGTCCGCGGGATGGGCACTGCTTCTTCCAGTGATCGCGATGGGCTATCTGGCCATGACCTGGACATCGGCCATCCGTTTCTGGCAGGGGAAAGGGTCGATCTGGAAGGGCAGGTCCTATGGGTCCATCCGGGCCTGAGACCCCCTTTCGAACATGGACTTTATATCAAAAACCAGAGTGATACGAAAAGGGGTTCCCAAATGAAAACAGGCTCCGTGATCCTGGCAGCGGGAAGAGGAAGTCGCATGAAGGGATATGCCGGCAATAAGACCCTCCTTCCCCTGGTCCCCGGAAAAAACCGTTTTGAAGGTAGACTCCCCATCCTATTGCACATACTGACCCATCTTCCTCCCGGTCCCAGGGCCGTTATTGTGCACCACGCAAAAGAAGCGGTGATGGCCGCCACCAGAGACCTCGGCGTGATATACCGGGAGCAGCTGGAGCTTAACGGCACCGGCGGGGCCCTCCTCGCGGCCGAGGATTTCCTTAAGGCCCAAAGCGCTGAGAGGATCATTATCACGATGGGGGATGTCCCCTTTGTCAGGACAGCCACCTATATGAAGATGATAGGACGTCTGACAAACCACGCCCTGGTTGTCCTCGGTTTCAGGCCGGGATCACGGAAACAATACGGGGTCCTGGAGACAGCAGGCGATCAGGTCCTCCGGATCATCGAATGGAAATACTGGCACGACTTTCCCGAAGAACGAAAAGAGGCGCTTCGCATCTGCAATTCAGGGATCTATGCCGTTACAAGGGAGGCCATGCTCCATTACCTTCCTGTCCTTGCCTCGAGGCCCCACGTGGTGCACAAGGAGGTGGACGGCAGGCTGAAAGAGGTCAGGGAGTATTTCATTACAGACCTTGTTGAGTTTATGCAGGAAGACGGTCTCTCGACCGGATACATTGTTGCAGAGGATGAGGAGGAGGTGATGGGGGTGGATGATCTGGAGGCACTCGAGAGGGCACAGGAGATCTACAGGTCAACCGCTCTTTCTGGGTGAAGCCCCCTGCAACCGCTGCCCCACGCCATTTCCTGCCTGCCCGGATTTACGGGTCGGTGATCGTCCCTAATTTCCTGGAGACGAACTGACCGCCTCCACTGCGAATTCACTCAAGTTATCGGATAGATTGTCAAATACGATTATGAAGGGGATGGTCGCGCCAGAGGAAACATTGACGTTCTGCCTGGCCATGCCGTCGCGATTCTGAAGGGCCTTCAGAACCTCTTCCATGGGGAGGGCTTTCAACTCCTCCTCTGTAAATGTATTCCCGGCGTAAGCGACCCTGCTTTCAACCACTTTCCCCTTGTTGTCAAGGATGCTCCCTTTGATCAGGAGGTAACTCCTGGGCTTTGGATACTGGTTTTTAACCATTCCGCGAATCACGAACAATTGCCCACTCTTCTCAGAATCGACGAAGGAACCGGCTACGGATTCAAACTGGAGGAGTCGGACCCCTGCGTCAGCCGGTTTCTCCTTTTCAGGGGGTTTCAAAAGGGAGACATAAGGCTGAACCCACTCCGGCTTCCAGTAGGTAACGGCAGCGACCCCAACCAGAAGCGCAAGGAGAATCGCCAGAAGAACGGTACGCAGCCCCCCTTTTTTGGGCTTCTTTTGGGAACCTGCCTTCCCCAGGGGCTCAATCTCCTTATCCTGTGGGGCGCTCTCTCGTCCCCTCCCTGTTGTTCTGTCGTCTGCTGTCTCTTCGAACGCCCCAGTCTCTCTTCTCTCTGCATCGGGACCGGGTTCGCCGATGTCCCTATAGACACTCGCAAGGTCTTGCTCAAAGTCCTCATCTCTTCCCAGAACGTCACGGGGCGCTTCTTCATTACCGACCAGTATCAGTTGATCGATGGCCTCCATTTCAGGCGGGGGGGCGGTGACAAGGACGTTTTCAGCCATATCCTCCTCTTCGCGCGCAGGCGGGTATGCCATGAAGATACGGCCACAGAGCGAGCACCTGACTCTTGAGCCGCCCTGGTTTAAGAGGGTTTCGTCAAGATTGAATATGGTGCGGCAGTTTTCGCATTGGATGCGCATGATTACCTCCTGCAAAATCCATATTGCCGAATCCCTGATCAGCCGGATGTCGGTCGCCACGAACCTGCAAATGTCCGGCTACTCTTTGAGCACGCAGATCTCGGGCAGATTGCGGTATTCCTCATTGCAGTCAAGTCCGTACCCTACCAGAAAACCTTCCTGGATTTGAAATCCGCAATAATCCACCAAAACTTCCCGCTCCCTCCGCTCGGATTTGTCAATGAGCGCACAAATCCTGAGGGATGCGGCCCCACGGCCTTCCAGAAGCTTTTTGACGTAGGTCAGGGTCAATCCGCTGTCCACGATATCCTCAATCAGGATAATGGATTTTCCCTCGACAGGCAGCTCAATATCCTTGGTCACCCGGACCGTTCCGCTGGACTGGGTTTCCGAGCCGTAACTGGCCGCCCGTATAAAATCCATTTTTACGGGGATGCGGATGGCCCTCATGAGGTCGGCCATGAAGATGATCGATCCCTTCAGTATCCCCACCAGAATCGGTTCATCTCCCCGGTAGTCATCGGATATCTGGTCTGCGATTTCCCTGACACGCCTTTGAATGGCCGCTTCCGGTATCAGGACTTCTTTTTTCAAAATCCTCACCTTGTCCTTTCCAACCATCTCCCGATTCGCGACCGACGCTGAAATCCCCCGGCATAGGAGGGTGATGTTTCACTTTTTCAATGCACCTTTTAAGATTCCGGGGCCATCTGTCCATCCGGTATCTCCAGCGTGGATGGCCTGTTTGCACTGTGAACGATTGCTGGAAATGATATATATTCAAATCTCTCCCTAATGTCAAATTCTGCAACAACACGGGACAAGAGGTATCCGTTTTTTCCCTTCAGAGGTCATTATGATGGGCCAGGATTCCATCTATTCGTCCAGGAACGGCAACCTCTCTCTTTTCCTGTAGGCGAGGGCCTGGCAAGAGGCAATCAGCACGTTGTGTTCATCCGTCACCTTTATCTCATAGGCACCCGTCTTATTGGAGCGATGGACCTCCCTTGATTCGGCCCGAAGTTTTCGTCCGGGTTCGGCCGGATGATGGAAAACCAGATTGACATCAAGGGCCACGGCCACCCGTCCGTGGGAATTACAGGAGGCCTGAAATGCCTCATCCATAAGCGAAAAGATGGCCCCCCCATGCACCATGCCGAAGATATTGGCGTCATCTTCCATCGGCACCATCTCAACAACAGCGCATCCTTCGGAAACCTCCACCAGTTTCAGCCCCAGTTTGCGGGCGTACCCCTCCGACCGAACACGTTCGGCAATCGCGGAAAAAACCTCCTGACCCATTCTCACCTCCTTGTGTCCACAGGCCCCCTGCCGGACCTTTGCCATGTTTTCATAAGCCTGACTTCTCACGAAATTTGCAGAAAAGTCCACCCTCCGGAATCCATGCGCGCATGTTTCTGATCCCCATCGCCCTTAGGCGATTCTCCCTTGGGGAAACTTTGTGGATGTTTACTCTGGCCCGCACGAGTCGGATTTTGGATTCCGGGCAGGGTAACGATAAAAAAGCTGCCCGGGGGTTGAGCGGTCGATCGGCCGGAATCGCGTCAGTACGCCTCTTCCGGGGCGCTTTCGTTATGAGCGGCGGTTGATTCAAAAGGAAAAAAGACCGTGAAGGTGGTCCCCCCGGATTCATGGCAGTCCCCCGTGCTTCTGCAGAACCCGCACTTTGAAATTCTACCCGGGCAGATGTCCTTATCCGTCGGTATATACCGGCACCTGACGGATGCCATATCGATCTTGAAATGATATCGTTCCGAAAAGATCTTCATGCGCAACAGGTCGGCGCCCTTGCCGCCTGCATTGAAGTCGAACTCCCGCTTCGTTGAATAGTCCATGGTTTCCTGTGTAACAAAAAAGCCCTCAAAAATGCGCCTCCGGTTTTCGAGGGTGATCCCGACCCCGTAGTCCCGGACAATCAATTCGACGCCATTTCCTTTTTCCCTGCACATGATCTCGATTTTTCCTTCATCAGGTGTGTTTTCAATGGCATTTTTGACAAGGCCGATGACGAGTTTTTCAAGGGGATCCTCCGGAATGGAGATAGGCCTGGTGGTTTCAAGATAGGTGTTCAACTCGATGTCTCGATGTTTAAAACGAGGGCGGATTTTTCCCAGGGTATCTTTAATAAAGGGAGCCGGGACAATCTCCTTGGGCAGGTCTTCCTTTGGACGGAAGACCTCGTCAATCCGTTTCCTGATTCTCTCCACAACAGAACCTTCCCCAACCTCGTTTGCGACGAGGACTTCCAGTTCATCCGAGCACTCATCCAACAGGAGCGTGAGAATATGGTGGGCATCATAATGGCGTTCCCGGATGATGTCTTCCACCTGATACTGCATATCCAGTATACGGCCCAGATTGCGCCGGGCGCGATCTATGGTGGGGCGAGAGGCCTCGGGTGGGAGAAAGTCCAGCTTTTTTTCCAGAATACTCAGGGAGGCGGCGAGGACCGCCAGCGGGGTTCTCAATTCATGGGAAAGATGATTGATGACCTTTCCCTTGGCCCGGTTCAGGCTGGCCACCTCATTGTAGGCCTCTTTTATCTCTTTGGAAACCCGGGCATTTTCAATGGAGAGGGCTACGGTTCCGGATATCATATTCAACAGCTCAACGTCCAGTTCGTCAAAATGTCCGTGCTTCTTGTTCATTGCACATAAGACCCCGATGATGCGGTCGCCGGTTCTCAAGGGGACATCCAGCAGGCTCTTGGTGGCAAAACCGGCCTGTATATCCACCACCGCATAGAAATCAGGATTCTTTGATGTATCTTCTACGATGATCGGCTGGCCGGTGCGTATGACCTTCCCGGAGATGCCCTTGTGAGCCGGGAACCGGACCTCTTTGAGGAGCTGTTCCGCGGCCTGATTATCATGGACGGCCGATTTGAAATAGAGTTCGTTGGTTTCCTGGTCCAGCAGGATGACCAGGGCGCCTTCAGCATCTGTGAGGGCCTTGATTTTAGCGCCGATATAATCCAGTAAATCATCCAGGTCAGGATGTTTGGGAAGGGCCAGACTGGTTTCCAGAAGGGCCTCGTTGTTCCGACGAACCCGCTTTTCCTGTGTGATATCCCGTAGAAGAACGAGTTCTCCTGAAGGCTCATCCTTGTTCTCGGAAAAGACGGCGGCCCTGAAGACCACGTCCAGAATCCGGCCGTCCTTGGTGAGCCTCTGCGTTTCCTGCCGAAGAATGATTTTTTCCTGGAACAGCTTTCTGATGTTCTCTGACGTTTCCTGTTCCAGACCGGGAGGGATATAGGGGATCTTTTTTCCTTTGAGTTCTTCGAGTGTCCACCCGAAGATCTGTGTAAACGCAGGGTTGAGATATGACACGCGGCCGTCGAGTGAAAACACAACAATCGGATGAGGGACAAAGTCGAGGAGTATCTTGTAGCGTCTTTCAGATTCCTGGAGCGCTCTCTGAATTTTGAACCTGCCGGTCACATCCCGCGCAATGCCTCGAAAACCGATGACCCTTCCACTATCATCTACAATCTGATTTGCGGAGAGTTCAACAATCCTTTGTTCGCCTTTCTTGTCGATGAATTCCCATGTGAGGTCGGACACGGCCCGGCCGGTCTTATAGAGTTTCTTAAAGGTTTCAACCGCGATGTTTGAATATGCCTCGTTCATGAATTTGGAGAAATTCTGGAACTGGATTTCTTCCCTTGGGTAGCCGAACATCCTGCAGAGAGAATTGTTGAAATAGAGAAAATTTCCTTGGGTATCCACCTCATAGACCCCATCCGAAATATTTTCTATGAAGGCTTGGTAGCGCTCGCTCGACACCTTATCACAGGCCAATAAGAGATTCTCCGTCATGGCACCATTTGGTGCACCCTGCAGGTCCCTGCCTCTGGTTTCTGTTGAAGGCTTTTTATTTTTCCGAGAGTTAGAAGTTTTCATCAAAAATCGAATCTCCAGACGATGATCAAAATTTTCCACACAGTTTCAAAGGGTTATTTATATAGCATTGAAAAAAGGTTGTCATCATAATTTTGGTGGGACAATGATCTGAACGTGCTGGTTTCAGAGAATTTGAAATTGAAGAGGGCACCACCGCAAACCCCCTTGAATCGTCCGGCCTGTTATCCTATAATGCATTTCCTGACAAAGTCCCCCCCTGACCAGGGGCGGTGGGTGATGAAATATGCTGGGCCGACGTGTCGTTTGCAGGCCCCTAAAGAGTACAGGGTATTGAAATCTATATTGAAAATGAAATTGAGCGCCTGAGAAATGCCTAAATCAGAGAAAGTTCCAAAAGCTACAATTACAAGACTCTCCATCTACTACAGACAGCTTGAACTCCTTGAATTCGATGGATACCGAGTGGTATCTTCTGAGAAATTGGCATGGCTGTGCCAGGTTAACTCTGCCCAGGTCAGGAAAGACCTCGGATATTTTGGAGAATTCGGCATCCGGGGGGTGGGCTATGACGTAATAGATCTGCAGGCCCACATAAAAGATATTTTAGCCATCAACCGCAATTGGAATCTGGGGATTGTCGGAATAGGCAAACTGGGATCCGCCCTTGTTCAACATCATAATTTCTCTGCGAGAGGCTTCAAGTGCGTGGCCGCCTTTGACAATGCGCCGGATAAAATCGGAAAAAGGCTTCCCTCGGGATTGAAGATCAGGAACATTGATGAATTGAGAGATGCTGTCGTGGAACTGGATGTGGAGATCGGCGTCATCACCACACCTGCCTCCGCAGCGCAGAAAGTGGCAGACTTTTTTTTGGACGCCCATGTAAACGCCATCCTCAACTTTTCCCCTACACGGATCAGTGTCCCTGAGTGCTGCCTGGTCGAAAACATCGATTTTACGGTGATGTTGGACGTACTTGTCTGCAAGTTTCATCATGAGGCCAAAGGAGGGGGTCGCAACTAGGGCTGTTTCAGGAATTCTTTTTATATCAGGCCGTTGAAACCTCTGGACAAGAATGACAGAAAACAAAGACAAGGTCGTTGAGATTTTCACAGACGGGGCGTGCAGTGGAAATCCCGGACCAGGGGGGTACGGGTCATTGCTCAGATACGGCGATGTTATCAAGGAGATCTCCGGGTGCGCTTCGAACACCACCAATAACCGGATGGAAATGATGGCTGTGATAGAGGCCCTCCGGCAGCTCAAGAGACCTTGCAGGATCACGCTGTATACCGATTCCACATATGTGATGCGGGGTATGACAGAGTGGATACCCGGATGGATCAGGCGAAATTGGGTCAATTCTCAAAAAAAACCGGTCCTGAATAGAGATCTGTGGGAGGAGATTCTGGATTTGAGCAGGCCGCATCAAATTGAATGGAAGTGGGTGCGGGGACACCAGGGGCATCCGGAAAACGAGCGATGTGACTGGCTGGCGAGAAATGCAT
Source organism: Deltaproteobacteria bacterium (assembly GCA_021737785.1). Taxonomy (NCBI): domain Bacteria; kingdom Pseudomonadati; phylum Myxococcota; class Myxococcia; species Deltaproteobacteria bacterium. The sequence goes on along the minus strand of JAIPDI010000002.1, from coordinate 197,968 downwards.
TGAAAAAATGCAATGAGACATCCGACCCCGAGATGCCCGCGGCTGACAGCATCAGTACTCCATGAAGGCCGAGCAGTTGTAAGGAGACGCCGATGAAATGCCCGAAGTGCAATTTTATAAGTTTTGATTACAATCAGGCCTGCCCGAAATGTGGAAATGACCTCTCTCATGAGAGAGACCTGATGAATTTTCCGTCCTTCAAGCCTAGACCTCTATCCCTTTTGGGCGTGTTGACCGGTGATGCCGAAGTCCCAGCGATTGAGACGCGTATTCGGCCATCCGCGGCATCCGCGGAAGATGCTGAGGAACTATTGATTTCCCTCGACAGCCTTTCCGACGCGGCACCTGAACCGCTCCGGTTTGACCACATCCCTCCATTGGAGGGGCCTGAAACGCCCGCAGTGGGGAAAGCGGACGAGGCGGAAGACGAACTGACCATTTCATTGGATGAGCTTTCCGATGAGTCCCCGGAACTGATGTCTTTTCGCTCCGAAGCAGAAGTATCCAGCCCTGAAATGGAAATAGAAAATGAGATTTTTTTTGAGCCGGAGAGGGCAATATCTGAAGAAGAGGAACTCGAAAAAGGGAATTTCTGGGAAAGCGAGGCCATGGAGCCGACAAAAAGCGACAGGCAACCGGATAACCCTTCCCTGGCAGAGGGTGTGACTTGGGATAAAGAAGAAGAGACCCCGGGCAAAGCGGAGGAAGATGAGCCGGATTTCTTTGAATTGGAGATTGAACCGCTGGAACTGGATATGGAGATCGAAGAAACCGACAAAAAGATCTCTTAGCTTGAAATTGCTCTTGACCTGATAATGATCTCTTGTTATACATCACCATTAAGTTCTTGCCGAGATAGCTCAGTCGGTAGAGCAGGGGACTGAAAATCCCCGTGTCCCTGGTTCAATTCCTGGTCTCGGCACCACACATTTCGCAGTAAGATTAAGGGGTTAGCCATTGGGGTGGTTAACCTCTTTTTCGTTATTTTTGCCGATTGTAGCAGAAACTGTAGCAGCTCCAAAAAATGTCTCCTGTTTTGCAGTTGCCGCTTTCAGGTCTGAATCGGAGACGATATCATACCTGTCAAAATGGCCTGCAGCCTGTTCATTGACGCGGCGTGTATCTTTCTCTTTCCGCATGACGCTGAAAAATGAACCTCAGATTCATATGGACCCTGTTTGATTTATATCGAAAATCCAAGCAGGTTAAGAAGGAGGCCTTCATGAATCTGGGATGGAAGAGCATTGCCGGGGCGGTCACAGCAGGCCTCGGATTTGCCGCAAAGGCTTTGTCCTATTTTGCCGCTGAGCCCTCCCTTGACGCCATCGGGGACGGGATTATAGCGCTCGGCGCCATGATCGGCGGATACGGGTTTCGCAAAGCCATCGGCGAGATATTGAATAAGTTGGGCGGACCCGGTAAGACAGGCAAAATGGCATAGAGGCCAAAAAAAAGAGGCCCGACAGGATATTTTGATTTCCCAGCGCCTCAGCTAAAGCGCACCATTTGTCACGCCTTTCCCGTCCTCTATTTCATCCCTCGGGGAGAAGGCGTCATAAGTGGAAATAACCTGTCAGCCTCTTATTTTTTGATAGCAGATATCGAGGTTAAATATCAAGAGATTGTTTGGATCTGTGGCGGCGCTTACACCCTTCATGCTGGCAGCGGAGATCCTGGCTATACGCCAGGTTGAGAAAACCCTGTATTATCAAAGCCATGTATGCACTCAAGTAGCCCGGATTCCTTGCTTGCTGTCTCAGAATAATCGGGCTAATGAACAAAACTGGCGGGGAGGTGTCGCACATTTTTCCTACTGTGGTGCAACTACCTTGATGTTCGGCTGCACCTTCAAGGTCCCTCCTCCTGTTGCACGCGGGGCATATATCTCAGTTGTCCCAGTTCGTTCTGTAAAGGTATTATTCCAGCCCCCGCTGATAGTCACCGTCACCGGCATAGCGTTTGTCGGGAATTCTTTATAGTTCCCCTCTTTAACCTTTATCGCGTCCCAATTCTTTGCCGCATTTATAGCTGCCTGGATTGTAGGGTAGCAGGGGGCTAAACCACCACATTGTTCCTCGATGTCAACATACAAACTTATAGGCGGGCCATAGTGGATGATCGTACCATTATTGCCTACGGCAAAAACATCAGTGTCCGAGCTTCCCCAAACTGCCCTCAATGTATTGGTTGTATCGCTGCTAATGGAATTCCAGGCGTTACCATCGTAATACAGGATTGTGCCATTTGCTCCTACCGCAAAAACGTTGCTGGCAGAGCTGCCCCATACCCCGTAAAGGCCATTGGTTGTATCATTAGCCATGGCACTCCAGGAAGAACCGTCATAATGGGCTATAGGGTGGTCGTCCCAAAATTCATTTATATAGGCCCCGACCGCAAACACATCCGATCCAGAACTTCCCCAGATGCCGTACATATCCCCACCGTAGAGCTGACTACAACTCCAATGATAGCCATCAGACCGGAAAAAAGATCGAAGATTTCCTACCGCAAAAATGTCATCGCTGGCACTCCCCCATATGCCAAACAGCTCCGTTGAGGAACACGCGCCAGGCAACGTCTTTGAAATCCAATTACTACCAGTATATTGGGTAATTGTATTCTGATTATCACCAACGGCAAGTACGCCGAAACCAGCCTTTCCCCACACACCATTCAGGTTACTGGTTGTGTCGCTGTCCATGGAAGTCCAAACGGCACCATTGTAATGAAGGATCGTGCCATTGGCCCCAACGCAAAAAACAAAGGTTCCAGAACTTCCCCATACACCGTTCAGAGTACTTGTTGTACCACTGGTCATGGAACTCCAAGCGGTACCGTTGTAATGCAAAATGGTGCCATTCACGCCTACGGCAAAGACGTCGCTGGCAGAGTTGCCCCACACGCCTTTGAGATGGTTGAGGGGACTTGGCGTGTCTTGCCGTCTCCATGTGCAGCAATCAAATGAATGAATGTACTTTTGTTCAGTTATGTTCCCGAAATCGAATTGACCAAGGGGATCGTCAGTAACCCACGCTCCATTTCGATAAGAACCGGAAGCAGCCTTGATCTGACCTTGGCCCGGGCAATCACCAACTGAAATTTGAACGGTAGCAGTGCCGGGGTTTGTTGAACTTGATGGTTCTGTTGCGGTCCCCACCCAAATCTTGTAACCTGGTTCTGACGAGTAAAGAGCTGCATATTCTGTATTCTCTACAAGATTATAAGTGGACGAGCTAACTGTTGCTGTCGCCGATTCAACCACCCAACTTTCAGGCAGTTGGAGGATCAAACCATACTGAGTTGGGGACTCTGCTTCACCCTCGCTGAAACCTGATATATTAATTACAATCGTCTGACCAGAGGAAACGCCGGTTGGACCTGTAACACTCAATATAGACCATTTACAGCCCGATGTAAAAAGACTCAGTCCAATCACAAAAAGTATAGCTGTCCTCAGTTTTTTCATCTCTCACTCCTCTGGCAATATTTTGACAATTTTACTATTTTAGCAAAGCGAGATCATCCAGATTGAGCGTCATCCACAATACCAGTGGCTTAAGTGAATCTTCAGGCACTAATTCCATCTATCAACTATCCGAAAGGAAAAGATCCTTCAGCAATCTCAAAGACTTTGGCCCACTAAAACTAGCATATATGCCCACGTATGTTGTGAAATCGGTATTGCACCGCTCCCCGCCCTACCCAACCTCAAACTTGCTATCATACACAACCACCTCGTCAATGATCCGGCTTTCCTAGCCCGCCTTTATGGCTGCGCAGGCCCTCGCATGGTTCATCGCTTGGATTTCGGCATTTTCTTTCCTTTTTGGTTTGCCATCGACTCGCCTATCCACTTGTCGATTTCGGCCTTGTCAAACCTCCAGACCCTGCCGATCCGCACACCCGGGATTACCCCCTCTTCCACATACTTGCAGATAGTGATTTCGTGAAGCCGCAAATAGGGAGACAGCTCTCTGGTGGTCATGATTTCGGCCATAGGACACCCCTGTGATTATGTTGTAGGTTCGCTACCCTGATCATCTGCCAGGAAGAAATCCTTGTTAAACGCCTTCCCCTGAAGTTTTTCGACGGTCAGGATTGTTTTGGGCTCCTTTTTGGTTGCCACAAGAACCAGGTCGCTGATCCAGTAATAGTCGGCTTCTTCGAAATTATTATTCCAGAACCGCTTGAACATATACTGATCCTTAAACCGTATCTTCCGGGCCTTGGAGAAGGCCCGCAGAACGGCCACCCTTGCAGTCGCAATATCTATACCGCTCGTGACTCTCTCAATAAATCTCAAAGCGGCGTGGTCTGTGACCTGCACGCCGGCCATTAAGGTCTTGATGAAGACGCGCATGGAGTTAGCGTTTTTTATGCATCGCGAACAAATGAAGCCGTTTAATTGGCCGTCCGGCCTTCCATTCCTGGTAACGGGATACAGGTCGGCGCGGCCGGGGATGTCCGGCCATTTGGTGAAATCCTTCGTAATGGTCTTCCTGTATCCGCATATGGCGCATTCGCAAAACATGTCGGGTCGCGTCCGTTCAGCTTGCTCTTACTTTGACCGCCGGTATTCCCATGGAGGGACGGCTTTAGGGTTCTTCCACAAGCCGCGTTTGGCCTCCCTGGCCTCCGCTTCGGCCAGTTTCCATTCGGCGCAAAATTCCGCCTTGCAGTAGCGATCATATACCCAGGCGTAGCCGTATTCAACAAGGAGACGGTTGATATTGAGGTCCCCGACCGAAACGACGGCCACGATCCTTTTGTACCGGTCGACGTCCATCTTCCGGATTTCTACCACCTTATCGAAGACCTGCGCCGACATGAAAGCCGCGGCGTTTTCTCCGGACGGCTGAGATCTCTCAGGGGTGTCGATACCGTAGAGACGCACCCTCACCCTCTCCGACCCTCTCAGGACCGTGATGGTGTCTCCGTCACATATATGCACTACCGGTCCGGACCAGCGCCACCACGTGGAGGGATAAATAGAAAGCAGCAGCGGGAAAACAACAAGGGCCTTCAAGAAATTGATGCGCCATTGTCTGCCTCTCAGAGCCAGAATGACCGAATATCCTGGCATGAATTTCACTGCTATAAGCCTTCTATTTGTGACGGGCTTCTGATAATGATTTGGGGGCGACCCATGAATTCGCTGAGCTTCCCTCTGGCGCTTATCAGTCTGTTTTCAAAGTATTTCAGATCTCCGAACTTTACCTTGTCTCCCTTGAAAATCACCAATGCGAGCTTGTGGTTAGGGTAGGTTCCTCCGAGGTTCAAATAAACATTCCCGTTTTCAGCATAAATGACCTGTGAAACCATTGCCACTGTTGTTATGACCCTGCCAATATGCCGATATATCTGGCTGATTGGAACAAAATCTTTTGCATTTTCTCCGAGCCGCATCCTATCGTTATCAGGTTTCGCAAGAGCTTTGATTTCCTTCGGCTCATTGGATCGAGAAACTACGGCCCTAAGCGGTGGAGTGGAAACGGCTTCGCTGACTAACGTTGACTCTGTGTTTGATTCCGATCTCAGCGTATGGAAGAAAAAAGCCCCCGTTAACAAACCCAGGATGATAAGGACGATAAAGACCTCTGGCTTCCTGTTCGATCTCTTTTCGGGATGATCATCTTGAGTTTGCACTTCTTGTCTATCTTCTTGAAGGCTGTTGAGGCTGGCCTGGATGCGCCTCATATTTGCAAGCATTGTCTCGCGTTCTTCTCTGAGCCGCTTTATTTCGTTGGCATTTGCTGCTGAGGTTTCTCTGCCGATCGCTGATATTTGGGTTTCGAGGTTTCTTACACGATTCTCCATTTTAAGATTAAGGCTTTTATAGCAAGAAAAACAATAATCGTATTTGTCAGAGATTTGCTTTCCACAGGTTCTACAAATCTTTGTAGTAGGTGTAATGTTATGCTTTTTTCGATGACACTCTTCACACAAGACCTGGAAATTTTCTATAGGATATTCCCAAGGCATTTTGCCGGGTGAATAGGTCTTGTGATGGACATTTATGTCTGTAGAAGATCCGCATCGTTGGCAAACTCTCCCATAGTGACGTAAAGCTTCCTCTTTTTTCTTGATCCAAAGCGGGTGGTTTAGGTATTCTGAATACTCTGCCTTGTTCACCGTAAGATTCCCTCCCAACTAACTGTTTTCCTAATTGAAGTGAATGGGTCCTTCCCTTTCCTCTATATCTCAAGATCCTCTATCCTGACGTTTTCCTCGGTAACAACGAGATTGTGAATCAGCCATTTTGATGAGTGTCGCCTTCATCCTTCATCGTTAGCTGAACCGTCATAAACGACCTCTCCAGTCGCCTTAGAAACGCATATTAAACGGCTGCTCCTTAGACAGCAAGGCGCCGAATCATAGGAACACAATACATACCAACAGTCTTTGGGCACATTATATACAGCGCAATTGGAGGGCAGGGTATCGGTAATCATAAATATGCGAGGCTCGACCCTCGACGCATGTTCCATCGCAATCTTCAGGGCATTTTCCTTACTGACTTTTTCCATGTCCAAAACCCTTGTTGTGGGCTTAAAGGACTGTTTTAAGGACCTTGAGGGTGGCCTCGTAGATCTCAGGGTCCTTGCTCGCCCTCGCGCCTGCCACGCTGAGGATCTTGATCTCGTTCTCGACGATCCATTCGGTTATTTCCCGGGCCGCTCTGAAATCGTTGGTCTTGTTAAAATCGATGTGGAGGCATGGCCGGTCATGCTTCTTAGCCAGGTTCTTGGTTAACGCAGATCCGCCCGTCAGTTTGCCATGGGATAATATCAGGGTACCGTCCGAATCGATGACGTTCTGCTCGGTTCGTGCGGGGTAGTTTGCTGTCGGCATCTCCTGAAGCTGGTATTGTCCGGGAGGGTGCCGTCTTCAGTTTTTCGGCCCTTCGGGATCCAGCCGCCATGAGGGATGCCGAGATCAATGGCCGCGTCGAGGGCCGCGCGGTCGGCGCCGGTCTGGCCGCCTGAGATGATTTTGGTTATGGTTTGCGTCGGCATAGTAGGGGATTGTAATGAGTTTAAGTGATGCTTTTCCATGTATGGTTATGGATAGCTGACGCCAGCCATCAGCCGGAATGGAGCGTAGCGGAATTCCCGTCCGTGTGCATAGCATTGACTTTCTTCATTTCCCCGATTTTCTTCGATTATCTTCCTTGCAGAGCATCTGGCAGTTCTTTACCTCCGTCTTCCCGCCCTCGTGCCATGGCTTAATGTGATCGCCTTCCATCTCTTCAAAGGCGAACCTCTTCTTGCACTTCACGCAGACGCCCTTCTGTCTCTCGTACGCTTCTCGTTTCATGTTTGGGGTAAATGCACGAATGTTTAGATGCCTTTCATCCCCGTCCAATACATACGGATAGACTCCGGGTTTCCTGGTGACATCATCATCCATCATAAGCTTGGCAACCTGCTTCTCCAGCTTGTCCGTATCAAACTCTTCGTCCTTGAACTGATTGTAGAGAGTTCCCCAATTCACTCCCTTCATCTCTCGCCGATACTCCGGGAACGTCGCTTTCGCCCAGCCGATGACTTTCTGAAAGTACTGCCACAGTGGCGTCGCGTTCTCATCGTGCTGGTGCTTCGACATGTACTTCTCAATCTTTCCACCCGAACGCCAAGAGATAGCCGTTTCCAGATACTCCTGCCGAATCGGACTGCCCCGCAGATAGTCGCTTGCCAGCCCATAGGCCGCGCAACCCGTCTTGCTGAAATACCTCTTGGCATCGGCCGTCCACGGCCCTGCATACACGGCGTTGCGCAATTCCTGATCGGTATGTTCCTCCCCAGCGATGTTGATGATTCTGAACCAGTCCAACTTTTCGCTGTCAGTCCCGGAACAGAAGTAGATCATCAGTTTGTAATCGAGAATCTGCCTTTGCTGGTCATCCTGAAGGTTGTGGAACGCCAGCCCGTTGATTGAAAAGTCTCCATTGAAGTATTGGCATATGGAAAGTGTGCGCTGCTGGCCGTCGATGACTTCGTAATTGCCGTCCTCCCGCACTGCCCAATACATCACATTCAACGGAAAGTCCTTCCGGACACTGTCGATCACCGCATCCCTCTGCTTGTCTTTGTAGATAAACTCCCGTTGATAGGGAGGACGAATGTCGAGATTTCCGCCGTAGGCCACGACGCCCTGTTCTTCGTTATCCACAAAGCCATTGCTCAGCTTCTCTATCGTGATCTCTTTCAGTTCGATCTTCATGCTGTCACTTCTTCCGCTTAATGATTATTCTTGAATATGGGCAACGTGATTTGCCGTCGTTGGTAATCGCAATGTCCGTTCGACCCCGATAATTCCTCGTTACGCCTATTGCTTTGCCTAGATCGCCGAACGGTATGCCGATGAGTTCAAATTGATCGGGATTGTATTTGTCTATGAAAGCATCAGGAACACCCATCAAGCCGCCATAGTCGCAAGGTATTTCACTAGTTTTACTGACCTCGATCGCGTCGAAATTGTCGTAGCGGGGGTATTCGGCAGCAGAGTATGTCTTGTAGAGCGGAAGTAGTTCATGGCGATTGGGGTTGTCCATATTGGTATACCAGCGAACGCCCTTGATCCTGATGTATTTGTTGCCTTTCTCGTCAATGCGATAACCTGCTGCTTGTAGGGGATAGTGATCCGGCACGCCAAATTCTCGATCGCCGCTATGGATGCTTTCCCCCAACCAGAGTTTACCTACCTTAATCAGCTTAAAGATCTCTTTGTAGTGAACAGCGTTAATATGCCCTATGATGAGGAACTTCTTCTTATACTTTACCAACTGCTCAACGTACTCGCGAAACAAGGAAAAGGGCGGATTGGTGACGACGATGTCCGCTTGCTTGAGCAGGTCGATACATTCCGCGCTACGGAAATCGCCGTCGCCTTTGAAATTGTAGATGCCGATTTCCTCTGGATCAGGGACGCGGTTACCTTTTTTGTCTCCGTCGTATTCAAGGTAGATTCCACTCTCCGCATTGTGCTTGCTGAACAGGTCGGCATTACAATTCCTATAACAGGTCGTGATAAGCTTTTTCAGGCTGAGCTTCTCGAAGTTGTGCGAGAAGTAGTGGAAAAAATTGCTTACCTTTGGATCGTCGCAGTTGCACAGGACGGTCTTCCCCTTGAAATGCTTTGTGTAATGCCGTAGCTCTTTTTCTATGTCCGTGAGCTGGGTGTAAAACTCATCCTTCTTCGCAGCCGCAGCGGCACGAAGGTCTCGATTGGACGGCTTCCTCGACATTCTTCGCGTTTCCTTTCGGTCGGTCTTTGTATCGAAGGGCTAACGTCTCGCCTCAACTTCGCCGGTGGAGCGCAGCGGAACCGGCGTAGTGTTGCAGGCGGTTGTTCTGCGCTCTCAGTCGTCCGATGGTCACGAGTCCTTTTCGTCTGCCATGATCCGATCAAAGAGTTGGTCGGTGGACATGCGGCCATCGTCGGTCAGTTTCTGCGCAATGCGGTTGCTGATTTCAAGAGCGCCACCTCGGCCAGCGAGACCGATGAAATCGCCCTTCCTACTCCAGTCCCAGTTCTTTCCAGACTTAAGAATGGCAAGCATTTCCTTCGCCTTGAACTGATCCTGTAAGAGCGCCCTGTCGATCACATGCGCGCCCAAGAAACAAACCGCCCAGAGCCCGGACCCGCGCAGCAGGATATATGCCTTGGGCTCCGCCCATGCTTTGGGCTGCCAGAGTTTGACAGCCTCAAAATAGTTTCTTATGACTCGGTATTTCGCCTCGGAATCCGGAAGGCGTGGAAGTTGAGTGGAGCGCGAGAGCATGTACTGGATGCCCGTCTTCATTCCTCGCAAGGGAATGTCTACGCCAACAGGTTTCTTGCCCCCTTCGTATATGCGACCACTCAAGGGGCTTCTGCTGTCCCGATGCAGACGTTGTGCGATGTAGAGTTCAGGATTTCTCTTTTTGAGTTCTTCTTGGGGCGTCAACCTAACCTCAATCCCGTCAAGGTGGCTGGTGTTCATGGGTTTCTGGTTCTTGTTGATGTCCTTGAACAGCTGAATTTCTTCCGCACGACTCAGGTCGTAAGCCAAACAGAAGGACACCACTTTCTCAATACGACCGTAACCCGACTCGGCACCATCGGCGTAGTGCAGTCGGTGGTTCCCGTCGACACGCGAAATGGCGATGATCGACTTGTTCTTGGCCGTTGCGAGATCGATTTCCAGTAACCCGAGATCGGGCATCTCGTCCGAGAGTGGCTGGAAAGTCACCACGTTGTTATTCCGGGCGCACAAAAAGACCTCCGGCCAAAACCCCAAGTCATGGTTCTTGACGTACTCGTAGGCGTCGCGTGCATGCGCTGCGCTCAGGTCTCTCTGCGTTCCCTTCGGGTTACTCTGCGCGTCATAGATGTCTGCGCGTGAAACCTCTGCCAATTCACACAACTTCGCAAATCCGCGATACACATTGACGCCGAGAACCTTAGCCCGAACGGCGGGACACAGGAGTGGAGATGCTTTCTTCTTCTTCTTCATGATTCTCCTTTAGCGTTTCGAAATTGCCATTGTAGTCTTGTTGGCCTTTGTCCGAGTAGTCTTTTTCCTGACGCCCTCTAGAAGTACGCAGATTGTCAGAAGAAGACACTGAACTTCTTCTACTGTGCTCAGAGACGAGTTGGCAAAGTAACGTTCTCTGGTCCACTTGTACGACGAACGTGGTTCAACCCGTTTGCGGAGTTCTGAGATATGTTCACGTATGGGGGACTTTCCCGTATCGAACGCAATGGAATGTGCACTCGCATTACGGATTGACCTGAGCGTCTCCAGAACCAAATAAAGAGATTCGTCGACAATGGCCAAGCGATAACAGATCTTAATACGAGAACTGAACGTCCCAAGAGGTCGATCACCTTCCAGCAGTTCATCCTGTTCGCGTGACTTTGCTCGCTTCGGCAGGAGGTACGCAGCTAGGATCCCATACAACAAAGCGTCAACCTTTGACGCGCCGACAATGATCATCAACCGCGGCGTCCTTTCCGCGAGGAAATCATCAGCGAAATCATCAAATGCCGAAGTCAAAGACATAGGGTGCATACCTCGTCGATCCTATTCGGTTTGAAAAATGATGGAATTTAAATCAATCAATTTTGAGGAAAAAGTGTCAAAATTTGCCGAAAACTGACAAAAACTGTCTCGTTGGCCCTCTTCATTGTTGGATATCATCGGCGTAAGATATCGATGATATGGAACATCCTGCTCTGGACCGTTGAGGCGTTTTTCGGTCCTTTACCGAGAGACTACGAAAATCTGATCGGTTCCACTTGAAGCCCTTCCGCACCCCTCACTCTTTCCCCCTCCTCTCATACTCCCCCTGCACCGCCTTCAATTTCGCGTAAAACTCCTCCTCCGTAATGAGCCCCTTTTCGATCAATAACTGCGTCACGGCGTCCAGCTGGATCACCTGGCTCATCAGGAGTTCCTTGAAGGTCACGATTTCCTTTTCATCCACCTTCTCAGCCATTCCACGCCCTCGATCCCCTGGTTCACTGCCCCGGATACACCCCCTCACTCACCAACCCCGTACAATTCACGGCGATATTTTTCCGGAACCCCAGCCACGATTTCAGCCGCACGTCACCGCCATGCTCTCTCTTGTTCCATGCCGCTGTCCCGTGCCCGTCAAAAACGATCGTGTCGTCGCCGAGCGTGGTGTCATAATTGACCTGGTGCAGGGTCGGGACAATGAGGATCCACAAGATCTTGTCGGTTTTTCCATCCGTGACCTTCACAATTTTTCCAAGAAATTGAACCATAATCATCTTGTCCAGGGTGATGGCCCGGTAACGGGACTCCTGGAGCAGGGCTTTCAGCCTTGAAAAGTCTTTTTCAACCCGGGAAAAATCCCAGTACACGATCACCCCAATCCCGGTAAACAGGATTGTCAGCAACAGAATTCTGGAGAGAACCGTCCTGTTAAACACCGAATCGCGTGAAGGGGAGGGCATGGCGTGCTCGATCAATGCAGCGTCTTGTCCGTGGCAACCCTTTCCCCCTCCCTGATCGTCACCTCAAAGAGATCCAGCATCTCCTGCCAGCCATGCGGGTCCGGTACAAAATTTTGGAATTGCGCCAGGACCTCCACGCATTTTTTGAGCGCGAGGATCAGCTGATTATTGACGTCCTCCAGCGCGGCAAGGTATTCGAATATTCGTTGATCTTTCTCGTTTGACAAGGATTCTCCTTAAAAATACAAATAATTTGCCGAAAATCTGTACAGAAACTATTAGTCATCGTTAATTGTCCTTTGGCAAAATTTTACCGAGAAAAACCGGGACCTAAAATGGCGTAGCAAGCAATTGACTATTCTTTCTTCGCGAGAAAATAGATCGGGGTCAGCGGCATCAGGCTCTTTTCTGTGTCCGACATTTTGTCATAGAACTCTTGCCAGAGCGTGATGAACCGGGGGAGGTCGATCAATTCGACGTGAACATGTGATCCTCTGGCAGTGGTCTTGGCGTCAGGGGTGAACCCTCCTGTCGAAACAAAGATGCCCACATCTCCCTCTTTCTGTAACAACCCCATCAACTGTCTGACCTCTTGAACGGACGCTGGGGTACCACGATGTTTGATCTGCACTTGGATCCGTGGGGATTGTGTTCCGAGGGGGTCCCTGTAGGCCATGACATCCACCCCGCCGTCTTTGCCTCGGGGCGCAATGAAGGGCGTATAGTAACCCATTCCGCGAAGGAGCGCAGCAACAAGATCTTGAAATTCGTATGCGTTCAGATCGCCGATGTAGTGTTCGAAGCCCGATATGGCGACTTGCTCGACCTCCTCAAACGCCATGGATGTCTCGTCGGCGGCCGCGTCATCGGTTTCTGGTACCGTATCGGAAGGCTGCTCCGCCCGCCATTTCCGGTATGCACGCGTGGCGGAGTCCAGTAGCTTGGCCGGACCCATCTCGATGGCTTCTTCACCCTCAGGTGTTAGGTACCACACACCCTTCTTTTTGACAAGATAGCCGGCCTTGACGCAGTCAATGCTGTAGAAGTGGAGGATGGACTGCCACCGTATGTACCCGGACTTCTCGAAACGTTCCTTCGCCCAATCGGACAGGTCGACTTCTTTCTCGACGCGCGCCATGACCTCGCGTATAGGCATTTCTCTACCGTTGTCGCGAAGGATGCGCATCGCCGCATGGATGAGACCCTCAGCGAGTAGACGAGTTTTGCCAGGTGGTTTTACATTAGCCATATGACATCGTCTCCGTTTTTGGGCATAATAAAAATTTGTGTGACAGTTTTCTAATGAAGATGGGACAATCCTCTAGTCACAAAATACAAAACCCCATGCCTCCGTTATGAGAAACTTATCGTAGGGATTTTGGCGAGTTAGCTATCCCAATTTATCTTTTCCCTAAGGACCGATGAAGGTCTAAACCTTACAACCCTCCTGCCATCAAGCATCAAGTCATCCCCTGTCTGCGGATTCCTGCCCCTCCTTTCATTTTTCTCTTTCACAGAGAATTTCCCGAACCCGCTGATAAGAACATCCTCACCAGAAGCAAGGGTTCCTTTAATTTTTGCCAATAGGGATTCCAGAAGATGGGAGGCTTGTCCATTAGGAACGTCGAGCCTGTTACAGATCACGGATGAAAGATGAGCCTTGTTAACGGTCATGGAAAATCCCTCCCGGGGAAGATAGGTTCAATTTTCCAGAACAGCGGGAATGAACAGAAGATTATTCGTAGGAAATAGTAATAAAACCAAAATGTTGTACTTGTGAATTCATAGTATGGCATCCAGCGATTGTCAAGGCAGAAAGGGACTTCGTCACAAAAATAGAAATTTTACGATTAAGTTTAATAGGTTATATCCTTCTGCCCCGCTGCAGGATATGACTGGCCGCGGAGTGGCGCCCGAAAGGATAGGGTAGGGACGGGCACTTCCCGGAATCCTGAATTGTCAAAGGCCATTTGCATGGGCTGACAAAGTATGGTCTTGGCGCAAGGCTTGCCGCAGTTCCAGACATCCCCCTAATCGATCACCTCCGAGGCCTGCAATTTCCCGGGAAAGCTGACCATTGAAAGGTACCGGCAGCAGGAGACAAAAAAGCCTGAGACCTCTCCGCGCTATGGAGATCTCAGGCTGATTTGATTGTTGGCTATCCTGCAAAGGAAAAATTATCTGATCAAATTTGTTTGCTTTTTGTTTTGCCCTTTATTTGGCGACCCCGGGTCAATATTTTCAACAGGTTAACCTCAAAATATGGCGTAGGGTGTGATCGGACCCATTACCATAGATGATAGATACTTCCCATACTGATTCATTTAGTCTAAATCAGAATTAGCAATGCTAAGCCTTGGGTCCCATCCTATTTCTTCTCTGATTTTCGGTGGCTTCTCTCACATATTTCTGTTGATTAAATTCGACCATGAAATACGAGGTTGCCATACTCAATCGATTTCAGCTAATTTGTCCGCGCGATCACGCCAATCAGTTTGATTCGCCAACGATAAAATACGCCCCCACATTGACACGGGCTCAGCTTTCGCCGGGCTTCCCCCGTGTTTCCATGCCGGCGATTTCGGTAGTGCGGTGGGCGTGTGAGTTCATTATTTCAAACATAGATGCAGATGTGAATAGACCCAAAACAGACCCCGAACAGACCCCACTTATTATTGAATATGGGCGCAGAAAAATGTAGCAGAATTGTAGCAGACACACACCAAAACAGACACCAAACAGACCCACAACGAATACCTGCAAAGAAATGTAACAACTTAAAAACATTGAAAAAAGATCAATGGTTCCAATTCCTTACATAGCCCTTTTTAGGACTGAAAATCCCCGTGTCCCTGGTTCAATTCCTGGTCTCGGCACCAGTAAAAATAAGGGCTTACGGCCATGGCTGTAAGTCCTTTTTTTTGTAAACTCACTTTGGCACACTCCTGGTACGCTTTTATTCAGAAGGTATCCCTTTTAAGGACTGAAAAAACCGGCTCCCATTTCCGGCAACCGGCGTCCTTTAAGGAGTGGGCACCTGGCCTGTTTTGGCCTTTTATCTTTTGTCCATGGGGGAATTAAAGCGCATCCCTTCAAAAAACCATTTTCCTTTCAGCCTCTCTCTATTTGAAATCCGCGTTTTTCATTTGCCCGATCGCTTTTGTATCACTGAGTAAATGAGAACGCCGGTTCTGCCCGAAAGGGTATTCCTGAGAATCCCATTCCCCGATAGGGAGGGGCGGTCCGGGCGCTGTGTGGAACGGTGGCCGGAAAGGCGGAAGAAAAGCCAAGATTTTGTCCGGGAAGTATGATATAATTTTATAAAAATGTCAGGAAAGAGAGGGTTCCATATGCTTGAGATCAAAGATATTGTTTTTTCCGTACCGGATTCGAACGCTCCTGAAAAGGGAGCTCTGAAGACCATTATCGACCGGGTGAGCTACACCTTTGAGAAGGGGAAGTTTTATGCCATCACCGGCCCGAACGGGAGCGGCAAGACCACCCTCGCGAAACTGATAATGGGGGTATATAATGTGACTTCAGGATCTATTTTATTAGAGGGGAAGGACATCACACGACTCGGTATAACAGAGAGGGCCCGGTCAGGAATTGCCTACAGTTTCCAGCACCCGGCCCGGTTCAAGGGCACCACCTTCCGCGACCTTCTCTCCATCGCTGCGGGCACGGATGATGAGGATAAACTGCTGAAGATCGTGGCCCGTGTAGGGATCTGCTCCCTCGATTTTCTGGACAAGCCGGTGGATTCAAAATTGTCCGGCGGGGAGATCAAGAAGGTGGAACTGGCCACCACCATCGCCCGCAATCCCAGGGTCGCCATATATGACGAGCCTGATACGGGGATTGACCTCTGGACCATCGATCCGATGGTGCAGCTCCTGAAACGGGAGCAGGAGGCCTATGGGACCACCACCATTGTGGTCAGTCACAATCGGGCCTTCTTGTCGGCCGCGGATACCCTCCTCCTTATCAGGAAGGGAAGGATCGCCTATGCAGGGGATCTGGATGGGGCCTCCGCCCTCCTGAAGGACCTGAGCGCATGCGGATATGAAGAGATCTGTGAAGGAGAGACCGATGTTAGATGCTATCGATAAAGATCTGTTGAAGGCGGTTGCAGACCTGGAGGGGATTCCCAAAGGGGCCTACAATATTCGAAAGAACGGCGAGCTTCTGGGCCGGGAGGTGTCGGCCAATATTAATATCGAGGCCAATGAAGCAGGGTCCGGGATCATCGTCCGAATCAGGCCGGGCACGGTCAATGAATCGGTTCATATCCCCGTTATTGTAAGCCAGGCCGGTCTCCACGATGTGGTATACAACACCTTTATCATCGGAGAGGACTCGGATGTCACCATCGTTGCCGGGTGCGGGATCCATTGCGGCACTTCCAAGTCACAGGGGCACGAGGGAATCCATGAATTCCAGGTTAAAGAGGGCGCACGAGTCAAATACGTGGAGAAGCATGTGGCCTTGGGCGAAGGCAAGGGGAAGCGGGCACTGAGCCCGACCACAAAGGTCTATCTGGCCGAGGGCGCTTATGCGGAAATGGAGTTGAGCCAGCTCGGGGGGGTGGATGAGGCCGATCGGGTCAATACCGCGGAACTCTCTGCGGGAAGCTCCCTCCTTATCACCGAACGGGTCATGACCGACGGCAATCAAACCGCGGTGTCCCGAAATGAGATCATCCTGGCCGGTGAAAACAGCAAGTCCAACATGATTTCCCGGTCGGTCATCCGGGGGAATTCGAAGCAGGATTTTTATGCCACCATGGATGCCCGGGCCAAATGCTTCGGGCACATCGAATGCGATGCGATCCTCATGGAAAACGGCTCCAATGAAACGGTTCCCTCTCTGAAGGCCAGGCATCCGGATGCAGAACTCACCCACGAGGCCTCTATCGGGAAGATCGCGGATGACCAGTTGATGAAACTCATGAGCCTGGGGCTCACCTATGATGAGGCCGTGAACCGGATTATACAGGGATTCTTGAAGTGACCCTTTCCCATCTATTTCCCGGTGATGCCCCCCCCCAGGGGTGTGAAAGAAGATGAAATCGGTCATCCCGGAAAAGGCACGGCTCCTTCAAAGACTGAAGGAGGCCGATTTCAATGTGCCTGACTTCATCTATGTGCCGGCCTCGGATTTCAAAAATCGGACCTTCGCACATCTCGAGGCCTTCCTTGAAAGACATCGTGACTGCTTCAAGGTCATTGCGAGAAGCGGACATCACCAGGAAGAGCTGTTCAAGGGAGGGACCTTTGACTCCCTGGAAACCCACGGAGATCTGGCCGGCGTTGAATATGCCAGGAAGCGCATCATCAAACTCGCCCACACCAGGAGCCGGCTTTCCATCCTCAGACAACAGCGGTTCAACAAGGCCCCGGAGATCGATCTGGAGGAGATGGGCGTCATTGTCATGCCGTTTATCGAAGGCGCCAGCATCATGGCCAAAATGATGGGCGACCACTGGGAATTCGGCTACAGCGGCGACCGCATCCACAAGGTCCGGAGCGAACCCTACATCACCAAGACGCCCCATGACACGAGATTGCTGAATATATCGCAGTCCATTCAGGACCTTCTCGGTTTTCGATGTGAGATAGAGTACATTGTCTCGGTCGAAGGGGAGATATTTGTTGTTCAGGCAAAGGACATCTCCCGGGTTGAGATCCTGGAGATTATGGAAAGCAGGAGAACCGTCAAGCTGGACGGCATTCGAAGGATCCGCAAGCGCAGAAACTACCGTGAGCGTCCGGTATTTGTCATGGACAACCGGGCCTTTTACATCGATGTCATCGGCAGGTGCGAAGATCTGGGCCTCGCCTCGGGGCATACGAAAGCGGGGATCGATGATGTCATAGAGACCATCACCGCGTATAGGGCCTCACTGGAGCGTTTTGCACTGCAATACGAACGGTTCGCGGTCTTGGGGCTCCATGTGCGGCCCCCGTCCGATCTCTATCAGATCGCCAATCACTATATCGAAGAGACCCCGGATGCCCAGAAGGTTCTTACCAGGGCCCTCAACGATAATATGTATCAGATCGATTACTTCCTCTCAGAGGCCGATACCCTCATTGTCAAGGATAAGATCGGTATCAACCTGTGCAGTCATGACGCCTACGGCATCGATACGGTGAGATATCCCCTCTGGTTTGTATACTGGAACGTGGACAGAGACGATGAGGTCATCAGGGAATTCACCCAGCTCGGATTCAGGACAGGGGACATTATCGGAATTGACGTGGGATACGAAGAGCGGCCCAGGCTCTTCCGCGTGTAGCGCCGATCGCGTCTCGTTCCCGTGCGAATACCACGGGGAATGACCCGGTCGATTACCTGAGGCGGCCTGACAGCCGCGATCAAAAAGCCCTGCGCAACGCCCAGGAAGTTTTTGCGGGGTCTTTGCACCTTCATTCCTGCGAAGGCCGGAATCCAGTTCCCGTACTTGCGGGGATCGGGTCCGGTATGACGAAGATGTCGGTACTATTTCGAGACAGTTAATATCAAAAGAGTGGACGGTGCCCACGCTTTCTGGTATAGGGCGTCCAGACCTGGGTCGAAAGGAGAGACGCATGGAAGAAAAGAGCATTCAGGATTATTACGACGACGATTTCGCCATCTGTTACGGTTGCGGGAGACTGAATGAGCATGGTCACCATCTCAAGAGTTACTGGGACGGAGATGAAATCGTTTGTCATGTTCGTCCGGAACCGTATCATACGGGTGCGCAGAATTTTGTTTATGGCGGTCTGGTGGCGTCCTCCATGGATTGCCATGGGACCGGGGCGGCGGCTGCTGCCAAGCACAAACATGACGGGAAAAAGCTGGGAGTCGATAAAATGGCCCGGTTTGTCACCGCTTCTCTCCAGGTGGATTTCCTGGCGCCGGTGCCTATTGACGGCGTGATGGAGATTCGCGCCCGGATTGAAGAGATCAAGGGCCGGAAGGTGACAGTGGTCATGACCCTGACCGTCAATGACGTG
Organism: Deltaproteobacteria bacterium; assembly: GCA_021737785.1. NCBI lineage: Bacteria > Pseudomonadati > Myxococcota > Myxococcia > Deltaproteobacteria bacterium. The sequence goes on along the minus strand of JAIPDI010000002.1, from coordinate 178,997 downwards.
TTGTGTGCCAAGGGAAAGATGATCGCTGTTCAGATACCGGATGATTATCTGGAGAAATATAATCCCCCCAGCAAGTAAAGACCAGGGCGCAGGCTGCCATACCCGCAGGATCGGACGCCTCAATAGCGAGGATATCGCTATTGCGGAGAGGCCGTAAGTTGCGTTGGCATTCTGTATCAGACGCTGAATCCTGAATCACGGAGTCGCTGTGTTACTGCTTTGAGATTTTCCCGTATCTCGTCCGGCCTGAGTTCCAGTGTAATCGTTCGATTGTATCCGATCCGGCTCAGATTCTTAAATATCCCCTCAACATCGATGATCCCTTTTCCCACCGGGAGATGAAGGTCGTCTTTTACTGAAGTTCCCCCGAGATTGTCGTGGAGGTGGATATGTTTGATCCTTTCGGGGAACTCCCGTATGATCTCAAAACTGGTGTTTCGAGCGGTAAGGAGTTGGGCGTGTCCCAGATCGAGCGTCAGGTTCAGGGACGGCAGGGCCTCGAAGATCCCGGATAAATGCGTTGCATTCTCGCTCAGGTTTTCGATACAGACCGTGATGTCTGAAGCATCGGCCCTGTTTAGGAGCCTTTTTAGAAACCCCACCTTATATGCGATGATATCAGGGCTCACAAAGCGGGGATCCACCCAGAGATGGATTGTCAGCAACCGCATGTTTAATTGAGGCATGATGGAGAGAATTTTCAAAAGTTTGGGCAGATAGACCGTCTCCAGGGTGTCCACGTTGTTCGGATCGCCTTCCCGGGGGCCATGGCACAAATAATAGATGCCCAACTTGTCCATGATCACCTGGTATTCACCGATGTGGCGTGGGAACTGCTCCGGGTCTGGGATAGAAATTTCAGCGAACTGAAGCCCCATGCGGTTAAGGGCGCTCACATCCGCCGGGCTGCGGGCCGTGCCCCCGAGGTGGATCCTATTCCTCCCTGTTTCGTCTTTTCCCAATTCCCTAATCCTTCAATTCCTCAATTATTCAATTCCCAACAACAGAACATCCCGTTTTCGTACACCACCACCGATTCGCCCGTGACAAGGTGGGCTGTGACGATTTTGTTATTGGTGTTTACCAGGTCCCAGTGGAGGGCGGAGTCGTTGAATCCCAGCTTCTCCTTCATCTCCTTGGTCAGTTCGGCCGGGTCCCCGTCATAGGTGTCCGAGTAGGAGGCGCCTACTGCCAGGTGGCAGTTCCCGTACCGGCCGCCATGGTTTTCATCGTAAAGGGTACTGGCCATAAATTTGTCTATCTTGGAAAAGCGCTTGTCCGTGAGGGAGAATTCGCCTACCCTGGATGCCCCCGTGTCCATTTTCAATTGCTTCCTGGTAAAGGCCTCCCCTTTCTTGGCCGTTGCCTCGGTCACGATGCCTTTCTTGAATACGAGCCGTACCCCTTCCACCAGATTGCCGCTCCGGAAAGAAGGCTGGTCGGCCATGTAGGTCCCCTCGGTCCCCCGCCAGTCAGGAGAGATAAAGAGTTCAAAGCTGGGGATATTATGCCCGGATACCCCGATCCACTGACGCTTTTCGCCGGGCCTTATTTTGAGATCAACTCCTTCGGATTTCACATGGTAGTAGTCAACGTCCAAGCTGTTTATCCATTTCTTGATGACTTGAGCTTCCTTGAACAGGCGCTTCCATTCCGCGACCGGATCGGGTTTGTCCAGGTAGCACGCCTTGATGATCTGGTTGGCATATTGCCTGAGCGAAAGGCCCGCCTTTTCCGCAAGGGCCTCGGTAGGCATCATGCAGAGGCTCCAGCCCAGCATGCCTTGGTCTTCCCTCTCGCGCATGATGTCGCGAAGCGGCTTCATGGCCACGGCATGGCGGCCGATCCGTTTGGGATCGATGTCAGCCAGGTGAGTAAGGGAGGTGGGGGAGTGAAGATAGATCCTTCCGTTGAGGTGCCGGTAGAGGTCTTCCTGCCAGGACCCCCTGAAGGCAAGCTGGCTGCTGCTGGCCTTTTCATAAAAATTGTGCTCCATATCGGGGGTCAGGCTCGAACGGATGACCGGGTTCATTCCGATGTCGAGAAGTTTTCCCTGAAGGATCTCTGCCAGCTGAACAGCCGGAAGATCAAACTGTACCAGTACCACATCTCCCTTTTTGAACTTGCCGTTCCTGGCTGTCTTCAACCCCCACAATAGTACATCCGCATATTTATCCAACTGTTTCCTGGTCAGCATGAAATATTCTCCTTTTTCTGATTCTTGTCTGCGGCGGCCCTGATCGCCGGCATCTCCAGCATGACGCTTCGAAGCTCCTTTCCGGGAAGTTGGGAGGAGACCATGCCATTGATGTATAACCCGAGCCCGAGGACCCTGCCGCCTCCGATGTCGAGGATTACATAACCGTTATCAAGCGGTATATCAACATGAATCTTATTTCCCTTTAAAAGGGTTTGCAACTGGATCCTGTCTATCTGCAGCGTTGCCCGGGTAGCCAGCCGGCCAAAGCTCTGGATAAACCGAGTGGTGGGCTTCACGAAATCGCCTACCTGTTGAAATGCCCTGAGCCCTGCCCTCGACACCTTTAGCCGTGAGACGGATGGAATAAACACCGTGTCTCTGATCAAAAACCAGCTTTTCTTTTTTCGAAGCAGCAGGTAATCGGCAAAATGAGCTGGTGACATGCCGAAACGATGCTCCAGGTATGCAAAAAGATATTGCCGGTCAGCTTCTCCGGCCAATCCCGGCCATGAAGAAGCCCACTGAATCGATGCGGTGGGGATAGAATCTGACCGCCTTTCCAAGTCGTTTGTCATATGTTTCACACTTCCATTCTGTCAACCCGGGATCAAGGTCGATACCTATGTCAATAGGAAACAGTTCCGCGTCCCGCTCATTTAACAAGCGGTCTACCACAGACTCATTCTCCCGGGGATTGTAGGTGCATGTGGAATAGAGTAGACGACCGTTTTCCTTGAGAAGGTCAAAGCCCCGAAAAAGGATCTTCTTCTGCAGGTCCGGGAGCATTTCCTTCCCCCTGACCTCCCGGTAACGGCTTGCTGTTTCCGTTTTCCTGAATTTTCCCTCGCAGGAACAGGGGACATCGGCCAACACAAAATCGAATCGGTGCTTTAATGGGAATTCCTGGGCCTGGTAGGCGGTTACCACCGCATTCAGAACGCCCATCCTGGCGAGGGTGTGTCCCAAGGCCGGGTGTCTGTTGGTATAAAGATCATTGGAAATGATCAGTCCGGTATTGTTCATAAGGTCTGCACAATGGCTGCTCTTTCCACCGGGGGCTGCGCACATGTCGAGCAGAGCGCAATGTTCTGAAGGAGAAAGCACCAGGGCGGCCATTGCAGAGGTAAGGGCCTGGGGGTGAATATAGCCGAGGAAGTACTCCAGCAGGTTTCCGGGCGAAGACAACCCGGGCGCGAGGCAGAGGGTGTCATATCTCTGGGATGCCCGGGTCAGGCAAACCCCTTTTTCTTCCAGTAATTGAATCAGCGTAGCGGGCTCGACCCTCAGTCGGTTGATTCTGATGTGAGTGGGAAGGGGCCTGCGCAGACTTTCCTGAAAAGAGGAAAAATCAGGGATAATATCGGTGTATTGTTCGAAAAGAGCGGTCATATCCTCGAATTCTCAAGATGCGGACTCATCGGACTGCAAACATAAAAGTATAAAAGAGCGGCGCTCTTTTGTCAATTCTTGGTTGTCTCGCTGGATATTCGGTGATATCCTGATTCTCGGGCTGCAGCACACCTGCATAACAGCCTGTACGAATGATTTGAATGGTCCATTAACATCTGGTGAATGGAACAATTCGGCAAAAGGAAGGAAGGCCTCATGATATGTGGGGGGTGCAACCCGCTCGGGCTGGTTTCATCTCTTCGAACGGTGAACAGGCTGGGGGGAGACATCAAGATCGCCGCTCTCCGGGATCAGGTGCGGCCGATCTTTGAATTGACGCGTTTATATCGTATCTTTGGGATTTATGAAGACAGGACGGCCGCCGCAATGAGTTTTTGATTGCAGTTATTTTTTCTTGAATATTGTCATAATACCGAGACCAACGCCGACAATGAGGAGTGTGAGGGTCCCGATCACGCCGATCATCCGGGCATGCCAGGCGCATTCCATCCAGTCCCATGGCTCCGGCAGATTACGGGCAAAGGTGGCCCAGATAATACTGATGATGCTGAGGATCACCGCAACCACTGCCTGCCAGCGTTTGACCCAATGAAATGCGATCCCCAGCAGGAACAGGCCGACCACTCCGCCCCCTGCAATCCCTGCCAGCTGCCAGCCGGTTTCGAGGGCGGTCTGAACCCGGATCATGGCCAGACCGGTGAGTGTTCCCAGGATGCCCCAGAAGATGGTGAACCCCCTGAGCATCCTGATGGATTCCTTTTCATCTGCGTCACGGTTCAGATATCTCTTGTAAAAGTCGAGGAGGGACAGGGTGGATACACAATTGAGGGACGAATCGATGCTGCTCATGGCCGCTGCAAAAATGGCAGCGACAATGAGGCCTCGAATTCCCACGGGGAACTGCGTTACGATAAAGTGGGGGTATATCTTATCGCCCGACAGCGGCCCTGCCAGTGAAGCAGGAAGGAGGCCGGGATGGACCGTGTAATAAGCGAATAGACCCGTGCCGATAAAGAGAAAAAGGGCGGAAACCGGTATGTAGGCGATGGTTGCGGTCCATACGGAGCGGGAGGCGTCTTTGATGGAGCGGGTGGCCTGGTAGCGCTGCACATAATTCTGGTCCACACCGAAGTTCCTGAAATTCTCTATAATGCCGTACAAGACCACCACCCAGGCGGTGGGCCTGATCAGGTCCAGATCCCAGCTTCCAAAAGAGAATTTATTGTGCTGCCGGGCAATGGAGAATACCTGCCCGGGACCTTCAGGCATGCCCGACAACAGGATGATTGCGGTGGCCACGGCGCCCCCGAAGAGGATAATCACCTGGATCACATCGGTCCAGATTACGGCCTCGATACCGCCCAGTACCGTATAGAAGGTGACACCGATACCGGTCATAATGATGATGGTTGCATATGACCACCCGGTCAGGTTATGGAGGACAATAGACACCAGAAAGAGGATCATGCCGATGCGGGCCAGGGAGCCCAACATGAAGCTGATGCTCCCGTAGACCCTGGCCCATGGGCCGAAACGCTGTTCCAGGTATTCATAGGCCGACACCTTCACCCGCGTCCGGTAGAGGGGGATGAAATAGAGGGTCGCTGCCAGGGCCGCAATCGGCAGGGTCAGGGAAAACACAAAGACATCCCAGTTAAAATTATACGCCTGGCCCGGATATGCCAGAAAGGTGATGCTGCTCACAAAGGTCCCCAGCATGGAAAGCCCCACGGCCCACCCGGGGAGTTTTCCATCGGCAACCATAAAACCTGCGGCGGTGCCGGCCTTCTTGCGGAAATAGGCCCCGAAGAGGATAATCCCTGCGAAATAGATGATCAGGATGACCTTGTCGATGGCAAGAAAATCTGTGTGCATCATAACCCTCCCGGGCGATTTGAGCTTGGAATGTATCTCAGGAGGGCCCGGGAGTCAATGGGTAGAAGGCGCGAGGCTCAAGGCGTGAGGCGCAAGGTGCAAGGCGTTAGGCGTGAAGGCTCTCGCAGCAACCGGCAACCCGCAGCGAGTGCCGTGAAACGATGACCCATAATAAAAAAGACAAACATATCGCCTACTTCATTTCGCCCCATGGGTTCGGGCATGCAGCCCGGGCATCGGCGGTCATGTGCGCTGTTCATGAATTGGATGTCACCCTACACTTCGACATTTTCACAACCGTCCCTTCCTGGTTTTTTGAGGATTCCCTCGTGGGCCCCTTCACCCATCACTGGGTCCTGACGGATATCGGACTCATACAGAAGACGCCTCTGTATGCGGATCTTGCAGGGACCGTGGAGCGGCTGGATCGGTTCATTCCCTTTGAAAAAGAGGGGATACGCAGACTGGCTCAGGAGATGGTCCGGATGAACTGCGGACTGGTTATCTGCGACATCGCCCCGATGGGCATCGCAGCGGCCCGGGCGGCCGGTATGCCGTCTCTGCTGGTGGAGAATTTTACCTGGGACTGGGTTTATGAGGAATATACGGGAGCCCACAGCGGTTTGAGCCGGCATGCGGACTATTTAGGGGAGCTGTTCAGCCAGGTGGATTACCACGTACAGACGGAACCTGTGTGTCGGCCCGATCCGGTGGACCTCACGGTCCCACCTGTCAGCCGAAGGGCGAGGAGCACCGGGAAAGAGGTCCGGCAGCGTCTGAATATACCGGATGGGGGCAAGATGGTGCTCGTAACAATGGGGGGGGTACCGGAAGATTACAAAGATATGAAGGAGTTGTGCCTGCCTAAAGATGTCTGGGTGGTGATTCCAGGGGCCGGGAGGTCGCTTGAGATGCGCGGCAACCTGATTATACTTCCCCATCGATCGGAATTTTTTCACCCGGATCTCGTTGCGGCGGCTGATGCGGTGGTGGGGAAGGTGGGCTACAGCACCCTGGCCGAAATCTATCACGGAGGGGTTCCCTTCGGATATATAAAGCGCAGGAATTTTCAGGAATCGGATATCCTGTCCGCGTACATAGCAGATCATATGAGCGGGCTTGCCATCGATGGGGAGACATTCCGAACAGGGGAATGGACCTCAAACATCCCCCGGTTGCTGAAGATGCCCCGTATTCGGAGAAACGGCCCGAATGGCGCCTCACAGATCGCTCAATTCGTGTATGGCCTGTTGAGGGGCGCTTTGGGATGAAGGTTTTTGCCGGATCCGACCAGATTGGATCCGACCGTTAGAGCCATCCCTTGCCTTCGATTTCCCTTACCGGTTTCAGCCATGCCACATCGTATGGCCGCAGCAGGAGTTGAATCGTCCCTTCCTGAGCATCCCAGTGCTTCTCGCCGATCAGATCCTGCCATGAGTTTTCTTTCACCCCCAATTCTTCAAGAGGGATTTCCAGCCGCACTTCCGCTCCCGTCACATTGGTGATTGCCAGGATATGCGCATCTCCCTCTGGTGTGGTCCGAAAGACCGCGAAGACAGCGGAGGAGAGATGTAACACCTTCTGATCTCCCCGTGGGTGAAAGGCCCGATTTCCGGTCCGGGTGAGGTTGAGCCTGCTTCCGAACGAAAGGAGCAGCGACAGCTTCGAGTTGGGATCGCGTAAATCTCGCTCCACCGCATCACAGTGTATAATCCCCCGGTTGATGTCCCGGTTCACTCCGGTCTTTTTCACCCGGTCATAATCATTGGGAGTGCCGAGGGCGCTGTGGACATACATGCCCGGGACTCCCCTCAACACCAGAGCGATGCTCCGGGAGGCGAGAAATCTCTTGATCTGAAGCTTCAAGTCCTCCGAGGAATTTTCGCCGTTTACAGCGCTCCACCACGTGGTGTTGATCTCATAGGGTTCTTGAGTGTTGTTTCCCCTCATTTTGTAAGAGATATATGCACCCCGCTCTTGAGCGTTTTGTATGATGAAATCGATTTCCTCCGGGGGAAGGATGTTCTTCACCCCCATGAGGCCCACACCGTCGTGGGTGTCCAGGATGTTGAAAAATGTGGCCAGCTCGGAAGGGGGGGTAATCCCTGCGGCCCACCTGGAGAGGGCCCCGGCGTCTCCGCTGTAAAACGCATGCAGTACCAGCGGGGGCAAGGCGAAGTTATACACCATGTGGGCCTCGTCGTATCCGTTTCCGAAGTAGGAAATATTGTCTTCGTGCGGCACATTGGTTTCGGTGATCAAGGCGACCCCTGATCCGACCACATCCACCACGTCCCGCAGAAGCTTGACAATCTCGTGGGTCTGGGGAAGATGGATGCTCTCGGTTCCCGGCTCGGCCCATATGTAGGTCACTGCATCCAGGCGAAGGATATCCGCCCCATGTCTGATGTAGAAGAGAATACTGTCCACCATCTGGATCAAGACATCGGGGTTCCGAAAATTCAGGTCGATCTGGTCCTCGGAAAACGTGGTCCAGACCCATTTGGGGCCATCCATGGTATCAAATCGAGTGAGAATGTCGGAGGTCCTGGGGCGAAATATCTTTTTTCGCTGGTCCAAAGTCAGATCCTCCGGTGAATCATAGGCGATGAAAAAGTCGAGGTATCTCGGGTTTCCGTTCAGGAATTCCCGAAACATCTCGCTCCTGGATGATACATGATTGAGTACGGCATCAAACATGAGGTCATACCGCCTCTTTTTTTTTCGAATGTCTGCCCACGTACCCAGCTTGCGATCCACCTGCCTGAAATCGACCACCGCAAACCCCCTGTCTGAGGAGTAGGGGAAAAAGGGAAGGAGGTGAATGGTGTTGATGGCGCCCTGGTTATAGGTGTTTACGAAATTGTGAAGCGAGGACAATGGGGTGTCGCCGTCCCCCTTCACAATATCCCCATAGGTGATAAGAATCATGTCGGTTTCCGAGAATCGCTCCCTGGGATCGAAGTCCTTTTCCTTTTCCAGCATCTCCGGAGGCTTGTGTGCATGGTGTACCTTTAAAATCCGCTCCAGCTCCGGCAGGTATCTATCGGCCGCCTCTCCTCCGTAAAGAAATTTTAAACGTGCCCGCATGCGCTCCCGCTGCTGTTGCGGTATTTCATACGGCGGTCTTGTATAATCGGGATTCTGCCAATAAAAGGTTCGTTTCCTGGGATATTCTGGTTGTTTCTCCATACAATGCGGTCTCCTGATTCTTGGCAATCGGGATTAAGGATTTGCCGGGGATCGGCCGTCTCTGTTTGATTGAATACTGAAGGCCCCACCCCGGTTCATCAATCGGCACCTCTTGTCGCCACGAATACCGGAATTTGAAACCAACGTGTCCTGATGCGACCGATGGCGTCCGAACAAACATGCCGTTATTATTGTACATACGAATGATAAATCCATACTGCCGAACCTGTATTGTGGCACCCGATATACCGTATCTCAATTCGAAGAAAACCGAATTGCCATGTTGCGATGTTTGAGTTATCTGCGAATAGGGGTTCCGGGATGACAAAGCGGTACTGGAAGACTTCCTTTTGCATGCAACATGCCCGCTGTTCAATCTGCCCGGACAAGGTGAGTGGTGACGTGCTTTCTCCTGGCCTCATATCGCCGGTGACTCTACCGGCGTGGCTGCGTATTTTTTGAGTTTTTTGTGAAGGGTCTTGCGGGTGATCCCCAACCGTCTGGCTGCTTCGCTCTTGTTGCCGCCGGCGGACGCCAGCGTTTTTAGTATGGTCTCCTTTTCCATATCTTCCAGCGAAAAACCATGCTCGGGAATATGCGGGGGGATATCGGTAATATCTTCCGGCGTCTCCTCCTTGACGACAAAAGGGAGATCCTCTTCATCCACGTATTCGTACCTCGAAAGCACCACGGCCCTTTCCACCGAATTCATCAACTCCCGGACATTGCCGGGCCAGTGGTATCGCAACAGCCGGTCCATGGCCTGGGGAGAAAACCCTTTCAACTGTTTTTGATTCTTCCGGGCGAACATCTTGAGGAAGTGTCCGGCCAACAATGGGATGTCCTCATTCCGATCACGGAGGGCCGGCACATACAGGGGGACCACATTGAGACGGTAATAAAGATCCTCCCGGAACCTTCCAGTCTCGACCTCCTGTATGAGGTCTCTATTGGTAGCGGCAATGACCCTGACGTCCACCTTGATGGTATCTTCCCCCCCCACCCGCGGGAACTCTCTCTCCTGAAGGACCCGCAGCAGTTTAACCTGCATGGCCAAGGACATCTCGCTCACCTCGTCCAGGAAGATGCTTCCGCCATCCGCCTGGCGAAACTTTCCCTCCTTGCGTTTATGGGCTCCCGTGAAAGCCCCTTTTTCATGACCGAACAGTTCCGATTCGAGCAGGGTCTCTGTCACGGCGGCACAGTTCATTTTCACAAACGGGCCGGTCTTTCTGGGGCTGTTGAAATGGACCGCCCCTGCAATGAGTTCCTTGCCGGTTCCTGATTCGCCGGTTATCAGGACCGTCGCCTCTGAAGGTGCGACCTGGGCCACTGTTTCCAGCAGCTTGACCATGGCCTGACTCCGTCCGATGATATTGCGCGTATCAAATTGACTCCCAAGGGTCTCCTTCAAGATCCGGTTTTCTTCTTTCAGATGGCTGTGGTCCATGGCCCGTTCCATCACCAGGCGCAATTCATCAAAATCGAGGGGTTTGGTGAGGTAGTCATATGCCCCTTTTTTCAGGGCCTCCACCGCCGTCTCCACGGAGGAATAGGCGGTCATGATAATGATTGGAATGGCCGGGTTGTATGCCCTGATTTCGGCCAGGGCCTCGAGACCGGAGACGTTGATCATTCGAATATCCATCAGTATCAGGTCAAAAGGACGGGTGCGCACCCGGTCTATGGCCGTCTGGCCATCATCCGCCTCATGGATCTCATACCCCCATTCGGAAAGGAGGGTGCGCAACATGGTCCGGTGGCCGAGGTCATCATCCACGACCAAAACTGTTTTACCCTTTTTCATGGGATCTCAACCCTTCTCCTTTCGCAGGAAGGCGGATGATCACGGTGGTGCCTTTGCCGGGAGCACTCTCTATCCGGACCTTGCCCCCGTGGGATTCAATGATATTGTGAACGATCGCCAGTCCAAGGCCCGTGCCTGAAGACCGGGTGGTAAAGTAGAGATCGAACAGGTGTGGCAAGTCCTCACTCTTGATCCCTTTTCCGGTATCCGACACCCAAATCTCAATATTCATTTCATCTTCATCCGGTTTAACCTCAACCGAAAGAAGTCCTTCAGCATCCATCGCCTCGATGGCATTCAGGTACAGGTTCAAGAGGACCTGTTTGATTCTGTCAGGATCCATGAAGACTTCTTTGATGTTGGGATTTCCCTTGAAGCGGATATGAATTCCCTTTGCACGGGCGTCCTCCTCCACCATCTTCAGAGAGTCCCGAATGGTGTCGTCAAGGGATGATGGTCTTTTCCGGATCGTCGTGGGCCGGGCAAACTCCAGAAGTTGGCTGATCACCCGGTTCAGCCGTTCCACCTCCTGGATCATGATCTCGGCGATTTTCTTGTCCTCCGGGATCTTCCCGTATCTCTCCTTGAAATAGGTGGCAAACCCTTTTATGGAACTCAACGGATTTCGTATTTCATGCGCGACGCCGGCTGCCAGCCTTCCGATGGATGCCATGCGCTGACTTCTTGCCATCTCTTTTTTCAGGTGCTGGATCTCACTCAAATCCCTGAAGAGAATTACCCAGCCCATAAAAAGACCTTCTCTCTCCAAAGCGGTGCCCATAACCTCCAAGGGAATCATCTTGTTGTCCGCAACCGGACAGTCCAGTTCCCTATCTATGGGGCCTTCCCGGGTCTTCAGTTGATTATAAAAACTCAACAGGGGCGGTGGCAGGATCTCTGTAATGCGCCTTCCGACGGCATCAGCGGAGGATACTTGGAGGACCGATTCGGCATTTTGGTTGATGGAAACCATCTTATCTTCCGTATCCACGGCCAATAGGCCGATCGGCATATGACGCACCAGGTGGTCTGAAAAGGCCTGCACCCGGGAAAGAGAGGTCCTGGTGGAGCGGTAGGCCTGCGCCAAGAAGAGGGAGACAATGCCGGCAAAACCGATCAACAGGAGGGTGACGGCCATCACAATACTTCGGCGTATCCCCTGGTTTGCCGCCATCTCCACAGGCCCCATGTCCAGTCCCATGAATATGATCTGGCCCGCCCCATCCCCGGACTCTCCTCCACGCATATGTCCCCGGCACCAGTCATTACTCGTCATCTCGGAATGACGCGACCGGAAACCTTCTCTGATGGGCGAAAATTGACGAAATACCTCAAAGATGTTGGATCCTTCTTTCCCTGCCACCTGTCGCCATTCGAGATTTTTCGAACCGGAAATTCGGACCAGGTCCAGACCCGCGCCATACGCTTTTCCTATCCTGGCAATATCACTGTCGGCAAGGATTGTCCCTTCAACATCTGTGATCAGGATATATGCAATGTCCGGCTGTTGGGCGGTCTCCGAGAGTAATCGCTGGACCTGAGCGCCTCCCCACCGCATCCCCATCATCCCGGTTCGGGCGCCCGCCTCAAATGACCTGATGAGGGCCGCACCCTTTTCTTTTAAGAGATCGATGGTGTTTTCCTTCTGAAGCTTGATGGAATCCAGTGTCAGAAAGACAAAGATCGGCGCCAGGATCAGGACTGCCCCTATAATGACCCATGGGGGTACGCTCACCCACGATTGGTTGCGGAGTTTTTGATTCATCCCTCTTTTCTCAGCAAGAACAGGACCAATTCTTCCATGGGGAGGTTCTATTGCGAATCAGAATCAAGAGAAAGTACCTTAATGTTAAGTATTTTTAAGCGCCAGTCGCCCAAATGACCTCTCTTCCCGAACAAATGAACCCCTGTCCGACGCTTTCGGGGGACTCATTTGGCATAATGGGCAACCTTATTCCTCCCAGGTTTCATTGATAGTGCGGGCATCGGGTATTCTCTACCCACCTGGATACGGTGCCTGGATACAAAGTATCCATTTTTTTATACCTGAAGGCAATGGCTAAATGCCATTTTACTGGTGACCTGGATAATCTTAATGTTATTTCAAATGGTTATACGTATGTTCCACATTTGGCATGGCCATTGCTCTATAAGAGTTCAAAACCCAAACACACTCAAACAGGAGGTATTCACATGAAAAAGGCAGGAATGGTTATCGGCATCTTATTGCTGGCAGGAATCGTTGCATATCCGGTCTTCGGTTATGGACCCGGATGGGGAAGAGGGTATCATATGTGGGGCGACAGCGGTGGTCCCGGGGCCTGCTGGCGGGATAGCAGCGGTGCGGCCCTGAGCCAGGATCAGCGGGACAAACTGAATGCGCTGGACAGGAAATTTTACGACGACACGCAAACTTTGAGAGATGAGATCTGGAGTAAGAACCTTGAGATGGACAAACTCTTAAATACAGAAGCCCCTGATGCGGCGAAAATCAATTCTCTTCAGAAAGAGATCAATACGCTCAGGAACCAGATGGCTGAAAAACGACTGAACTACCGGTTGGAAACCCGCAAGATTGCGCCTGATGGCACTTACTACGGAAATGAGAATCGATATTCGGGACGCCGAGGTGGCGGATCCAGAGGAAATTACGGCCCCGGCGGGGGTTGCTGGAATTAGACCAGGGCTAGAGTCTGGGTGGCATAATCAGCCACCCAGACGCCCTCCCGCCTCCGGTTGAGATATCCATCCGTCTTTTATCCCACCACCATCATCACTTACCTCAATTCTAAACTTAATCTTATTTTATCTTGCCTTTTAATGAATAGCATGTTATAAGCCAGTCATTCTAAAATAACCCCCAAATAGAGGAGGCCCTATGGCTGAAATCATGACCACCAAGGAAATGGCAGCTTATTTGAAGCTCCATGAAATCACCATCTGTAAGTATGCCGCTGATGGTGTAATCCCGGCAATCCGGATCGGCAGGGTCTGGCGTTTTGACAAGGAAGAAATCGACAACTGGATCGGAGGGTCCCAAACAAAAAAGGAAACCAAGAAAGGAAGATCCCGAAAACCTGGAAAATAGACCAATGAAAAGGGATCTACAGCCCATATCCGAGATAGAAGGCCCGAATCCGGTCTTAAAACACATGCACAACAAACTCAGTATGGTTTTACAGAGGCACTCGCTTAGCAGCCAGGCCTCATGACATACTCGAATTGCGGTTCAGAAAACACTGCAATGATGCGCGCGTTATTATTCTGATCCCTTTGCTGATGGTGTGGCAGGTTTTTACAAGACAAGGGACATGGAGATACCCTATAAAACCTTGCGAGATCTGTCTCCCTTCAAGATGGGCGTATTCCTCCGCCCAACCCTTTTCCCCGTCCCATGCCGCGCCCCCCTCTCCCCTTTCCTCTTCTCCTCCCGGCACCGGCGCCTCCGCCTCTCCCGTTCTGCCGGCTTCCCCGGACCGGCCCGGATGAACGGGATTCAGCGCCCGTCCCATTACCGGGGGAGAGGCGGGTGTCGCCGAGGCGATGAACAAGATCCGAGAAATGGGACCATAGGGTCGACACGATCCCGGCCCCTGTCTTTATACGGTTTTCCGGCCGATCTGCGCCGTCAATATGGGCACGGGTCTCCTGCTGCGCCGTATTCTCTTTTTTCTGTTCCGGCCGGGCGACCTTCTCCACAGCTGTGGGGCCCTTGTGCCGTGAATTCAGATAGGAGAGAAGCCCTTCATGGGCAGCGTTGATCTGCTTCAGCTTTTCCTCGGCCTTCTGCTTGAGCCTCGGATTGTTGGAGACCCGGTCCGGGTGCCAGATGTTGACCAGGTCCTTGTACGCCTGTTTCACCTCTTCGATCGTGGCGTCGGGCGTCAGCTCAAGGGTCTCATAGCAGGTTCGTATGTCCATTGGGACTTTCGGCGTCTATTCAACCTTCATGAAGGCCGCGGCACGGGCGCCGCATACCGGACATTTCTCCGGAGGTGCATCCTCGATGGTAAATCCACAGACCGAGCAGACGTAATAGCAGTCCACATCATCAGGATTTTCCAGGGTGTCGAGGGCCTTTTGGTAGAGACCTGCGTGGATCTCCTCGACCGCATTGGCATATGAAAAGGAGCGCTCCGCGGCCTTGTTGCCCTCCTGTTTGGCCTCTTCAATCATCCCCGGGTACATCTTCTTGAATTCATGGGTCTCCCCGTCAATGGCGGATTGCAGGTTTTCGGCCGTACCCTTGACCGCCCCCAGGGTCCTGAGATGGGCATGGGCATGGACCGTCTCGGCCTCGGCAGCGGCCCTGAATAACTTTGCCGCCTGGGGGTGACCCTCCTTGTCCGCCTGTTTGGCAAAGGCGAGATACTTGCGATTGGCCTGGGATTCCCCTGCAAATGCCTCCCAGAGATTCTGTTCCGTCTTGCTCATGGTTATCACTCCTTTCCGGCTGAAAGATGGTAAATACCTCTTAAAACCATATCACCTGCAGATGAATATTACAAGGTAAAGCATCTGAGCTGTTGAGCTTCCAAGCTGTTAAGACATCAAGATTCAAACCCGTGTATCGGCCATGGGCGAGGAGCCATGAGTTATGTCCCGGCATTCAGCAACCCGAAATACGCAACCGGGGAAGAGAATTTTTATTGAAAATCTCCGGGTTTTCGGCTTAACTGTCGCAATTTCCGCACTTCCGCCCGATGGCCGGCCAAACACGCCGGTCAGCGCCGCGGGGTTCAATCCACGTTTTGTCAGGAGAGATCCATGAAATTTCACACGGCTTCGTCTGAAGACGCCTTGAAACAGCTGTCATCGACGATAAACGGTCTCAGTGACAGGGAGGCAACACAAAGGCTCACGCAGTACGGCCCCAATGAAGTCCGCCGCGGTCATGAGATTTCCTTGTTTCAGATTTTTTTCTCCCAATTCAACAGCTTCATTGTCTACATACTGATTGCGGCGGTGGTCATATCCCTGATCCTTGGGGAATTCATCGATGCCGCGGTGATTATCGCCATCCTCATTGTCAACGCAGTGCTGGGATTTTTTCAGGAATACCGGGCGGAGAAGGCCATTGAATCGCTCAAGAAGATGGCGGCGCTTCAGACCACGGTCATTCGGGACGGTCGCAAGATGAGAATCGACAGCACCCGGGTGGTCCCCGGAGACCTGATGGTTTTTGAGGCCGGGGACCGGATAGCGGCTGACG
This sequence comes from Deltaproteobacteria bacterium, assembly GCA_021737785.1. Classification (NCBI taxonomy): domain Bacteria; kingdom Pseudomonadati; phylum Myxococcota; class Myxococcia; species Deltaproteobacteria bacterium. The sequence goes on along the minus strand of JAIPDI010000002.1, from coordinate 163,301 downwards.
GACGGATCATCGAACAGCACCTTCTGGAGGTGATGGAGGCATCCCTCACCGGTGAGAGTCACCCGGTGGCCAAGGGTTCGGCGCCGATGGACCATACCACCACGCTGGGGGACATGACAAATATGGTGTTCGGGGGCACCCATGTGGTCAACGGATCGGGCAGGGCCATGGTGGTTGGAACCGGCATGAAGACTGAAATGGGAAAGATCGCAGCCTCCATCGAATCGGTCGAGGACGATGAGACGCCGCTTCAGAAAAGTCTGGACAGACTGGCCCGCCGCCTGGGCATTCTCACGGTCTTGATCTGCGGCGTCATCATCGCCTTTGGCGTTGCCAAGGGGGGGAACATCCTCGAGATGATCATGGTGGGCGTCAGTCTGGCGGTGGCGGCCGTGCCGGAAGGTCTTCCCATTGTAGTGACCATCGCCCTAGCCCTCGGCGTCAAGCGGATGGTGGGCCAGAATGCCCTTGTCAAACGTCTCCCGAGCGTGGAGACCCTGGGTTGCACCACGGTCATCTGCACGGACAAGACCGGCACCCTGACGCGCAACGAGATGACGGTCACCCGGCTGTTCGTGGACCATGAGACGATTGATGTCACCGGAACAGGATACACCCCGATAGGTGAGTTCTTCTCTTCGGGCAAGGAGATCGATCCCGCTCCGGCCCAGCTGCTGCTTCGGATCGGCGCCCTCAACAATGATGCCGCCTTCTCTGAAGCCGAGGGGGTTATCGGCGATCCCACAGAGGCCTGCCTCCTTGTGAGTGCGGCCAAGGGAGGGCTGGACAAGGCTTCTCTTGAAAAAGCCTTCCCCCGGATCAATGAGATCCCCTTTGATTCCGAACGAAAGCGAAAATCCACGGTGCACCGCAGTGAGGAGGGGCTTGTGATGTATACCAAGGGCGCCCCTGACGTGATCCGGAATCTCTGCTCGAGGATTCATCTCAAGGGTGAGGCGCGTCTGCTCAACGACGACGACCGTGACAGGATTGACGACGCCATTCAACGATTTGCCTCAGAGGCCCTGCGGGTGCTGGCGTTTGCGTACAAGCCGGTCTCCTCTGACAAAGGGATCGATTCGTCCGATGAAAGCGACCTGGTCTTTGTGGGACTTCAGGGGATGATGGATCCGCCGCGGGAAGAGGTAAAAGCCGCGATTCAGAAATGTAAATCCGCCGGGATCCGCTCTGTCATGATCACCGGCGACTACGCGTTGACGGCCGAGGCCATCGCTGCCCGGCTGGGGATTCAGGGGGACGCCATCAGCGGAGAGCAGATCGAGAAAATGGATGATGACATGCTGGCCAGCTTCGTGAGTGAAACCTCCATTTTTTCAAGGGTCAATCCTGAGCATAAGATACGGATCGTCAGGGCGTTGAGAAAGCTGGGGGAGGTGGTGGCCATGTCCGGGGACGGCGTCAACGACGCGCCGGCCCTCAAGGAGGCGGATATCGGCATTGCCATGGGAATTACCGGGACAGACGTGACCAAGGAGACCGCAGAAATGGTGCTCCTGGACGATCAATATACCTCGATTGTCAAGGCGGTGGAGCAGGGGAGGGCGATCTATGAAAACATCAAGAAATTTGTCAACTACCTCCTGTCCAGCAATCTTGGAGAGGTCCTGATCCTCTTTGTCGCCATGATGATCGGTTTTCGGGATGCCTCCGGCGCCATTGCCATGCCCCTTCTGGCCACGCAGATCCTCTGGCTGAATCTCATTACGGACGGTCTCCCCGCCATCGCCCTCGGTGTGGATCCCGTACGCAAAGGGGTCATGGACGTCCCGCCGCGCAGCCCTCAGGAACCGGTGATCACCAAAGGCATGGCCATTAACATCGTGGTCATCGCCATCCTTATGGCAGCGGGCGTCCTCTTCCTGTTTCACCGGTTCCTTCCGGAGGGGGAGACGGTGGCACGGACCGTGGCCTTCACCTCCATTGTCGTATTTGAAATGGTGCGGGTGACCATGATCCGCACCCAGTACCGGCTTTCATTCTTTTCAAACCTCTATCTGGTCGGGGCCATCTTTCTTTCTCTACTGCTCCAGGTTGCCGTCGTCTATGTGCCGGTAATGAATGTCATATTCAAGACCACCCCCCTGGCCGCCCGCCACTGGGGGTATATGGGCGCGGTCACCGTGGCGATCTTTATTGTGGGGATGGTTGCGGCCAGGCTTATCGCAAGGCCCAATCAATGATGGAGGGTGTGTTGGAACAACAGGGAAGTATCCACATGTTGACCGGCCAACTCTACAAGGTGTCGGTGATGGGTGAAGAAGATCACCTGGGTCTTTTTTGACAGGTTTCCCAATGCCTTCAGGGCAGCCGCCGCACGTTCATCATCAAAGTGAACCAGCACATCGTCTACAACAAACGGCATGGGACCGTTATTATCGACGTATTTCTCGAGTCCCCCTAATCTTAACGACAGAAAAAGTTGGTCTCTGCTGCCGTCGCTCATTTCCTCGACGCAAAGCAAAACGCCGTCGGGCCGTATCGCCTTTATCACCGGATCTCCCTTTTCATCGTAATCGGCCCTCAGCCCTGCAAACGACTCCCCCGTCATGGTCTTGAAATATTCACTGGCCGCGGACAGAACAGGACTTTGATTGCTTTGCCGATAGCGTTCGATGGCCATGGTCAATATGGCTGATGCCAACCTCAGTTTGACATAGTGTTCCACATCGGACTGAATCTTCCCGACAAGTCCTTCCGCTTCTTCGGCGATGATGACGGCAACAGATTCGCCGCCGATCGATTGAAGTTCTTTTTCAGCCAGGGCAATGTCTTGTACGATGGTCTTTTGTTTTTTGAGGGATTCTTGTTTTTCAGCCTCGAGTCGGTCCAGTTTAGCAGCCAGTTCATCCGGGTCGTGCGCCTTCACCTGCACAACGAATTCCTCCAAATTCTGGCCTGATGCCAGTTCCATCAGCCTTTCATTGATTGTCCCGAGCCTCCCCTCCAAGTTGGTTTTCCTTGCAGCGCGTTTCTCGATATCGGGGAGGTTATCGGCAGTATTGGTGCAAGCATCCATACATAACAGACGGATGGCCTCTTCAAGGCCTGCCAATTTTTCCTGTTCTTTTGAAAGGGCTGCATGCTTTTTACGCTTGTCCTCTTCCAGCAATCGGTATTCTTGTCGTCTCTCTTTGTCTCCTGCCAACCGGCCATGCAACGCCATGACAGCAGGTTCGGGCTCAAGATCTTTCAGGTCCGGGGCCAGTTTCGCCACCGCATCAGCCACCTCCCGGCCATAGGCCACATGATTCTTTTGCATGGCATCGATACGCTGCTGCTTTTCTTTGGCTTTTTCCAATTCCACGAAAACATCGTCCAAGGCCAGGACAAAATCGTTCACCTCGTCCGGCAGGGCATCTTTGGAAAAACCCAGTCTGGAAACGGCCCTCGCCCAGTCGGCCGACCATTCCTCCAGATTCTGCTCGGATTCGATTTTTCGCTCCGTGCTATTTTCGATCTCTTCTTTTAGCGCCCGAATGCGAAGGTCGAGATCCAGTCGATCTTGGCGCAATCGGTCATGATGCTGGACCGTCCGTTTGGCCAATTCAGTGATGGCGGCATAACTGATGCTTTCGGGGACTTGGACTGCCATGCACTCAAGGGCTGTGGCCACATCAGACCTCATACGACCCATATCCTCACGTAATTGCTTCGCCGCAATTCGGCGCTCTCTGACTTCCGATGCCTTGCGCCTGAGTTCACCTGCCCTGCCAACCCACACCGCCATTTCCCGGGGCGTCAACGGTTCTATCCCCAGCGGCCCCCATAACGTTAACCAGCTGTTCCAAAGGTCGGTGCGGCCTTCATGCAAAGCGTCTCTTTGGGCCATTATGTCGTTGAAATGTTCTTTTTGGTCCTGGATTTCCACCCTGAACGCCTCGGCACGGGCAACGGCATCCGCATGGTCTCGCAACACATCTGCTGTATCATCTGCTCTGACCACACTTTTCTCATATGCCTGGGCAAGATCAATGGTTCCGGAAAAGTGCTTCATAAAATCCTGATCAAGATCACCCCCTTCCAGCCATACCCTGCGGACAGACCGCCACCCCTTGTCCCGCAGGGTGCGATCCGACCCAAGATCCTTGGACGACGGGAGATCTCGCATTTGTGTCAATTCGGCAAGGGCTTTTTCCTTGTCTTTGAGCACTCGTTGGATTCGGATGCCTTCCTTTTTGATGTCGGCAAGGTTTTGGTCCGCGTCAGCCAGATCGGTCTCAAAGCGGCGCATGGTTTCTTCCGCAGGCAGGGACAGCCTTTCCAATGCCGATATATCGCCGGTCCACAGCCCCAGGGCCGCAAGGTCTGCATGGACCTGTTCTTCGGACAGTCCCACTTGAGCCTCGGCAGCTGCCAGGCGTTCTTCCAGTTTGCCGTGTTCCGCGGCCCGTTCCAGACAATCCGCAAGCGCCGAGGTGTCTTTGGGCGCTTCCAGTTGATCAAGATCGGCTTGTGCCTTTTTCAGATGCGCTTTGGCCGAGTGCAAGGCCTTATGAGCACTATCAGAAGACGCCTCCAGTTTTGCGCCCTTGGCACCGAGCCTTTGGATCTTGCCCTTTTCAGGCTTGGACAGGCGCAGCCCTTTGACGGAAGTCAAGCGTAAGCCCGGCCGGAGAAGGTCCAACGCCTGCTGGGCCGATTCGTTGTGCTGGTATATCCTCGCCCTGAGTCCCTTGCTGTCCAGGGCGGCCTGGGCATGCACATTTGCTTTATCTGCCAATGCCTTGATCAATGCCTCATGGGCGATGATGTTTTCATCATAGGAAAGTGTTTCCAGCTTTTTGTCGATATGGGCCAACTCCTGGGTCAAATGCCTTTCAACCTCACGAGATTGTTTGATGGCCACCTGTGTTTCGACCCTGCGCTGTGGAAAATCATCTGCCAGATCAGGAACCACTCCGAGTTCAAAGACCTCCTTTTCCAACTGTTCCCGAAGGGCGACAAATTTGAAGGCATCGCGGTGACGGGATAACAAGCTGATTTCGGTCCCCAGGGCTTCGCCATGGTTGATCTCTTCAACTTCTCGTTGCTGAAGATCATCCAACCGCTTTTTCATTTTTTTCCATTGGTGATGGCTGGCCGACGCGTCGCGTTGCATTTTTCTCAGCTTGTTCAGTTCTGCCACCCCGGCATTGATAAGGGGTTTTTGCCCCTGCGGGGTAAACAGCAGCCTTTGCTGCTCATTGAGCCGGGTCATCACCCTTTTTAGGGTATTCAGCCCGGAAGTGGCTGCAAAAAGCGCCTGACCCAAATCACCTCCGGCCGCCAACACGCTTTCTACCCCCCGGAGCAGCGAGTCATGGGAAATGCCGAAGGCGTGTTCAAATGCCTCCCGTCCCATGCGGCCCAAAATGGTGTCCAAGTCCGCTTGATTAAAGGGCTGGCCGGTAGCTTCGTTGATGAGATCGTTTTTGCGGCGTTTGTAGCGCGTTAAATTCAGTAAATCGCCATTGGCCAATGCCAAGGCGCCACCTACCACCAGTTTGTTGGATTCGTGAAGCCAAGCGTCCCGGACAATATGGTCGAATCCGTACAACAGCGCCTGCAATGCCCTCAACGCCGTGCTTTTACCTGCTTCGTTGGGGCCAAAGACCACATGCAATCCGTACCCGTTGCTCGAAAAATCCAGGGCCTTATCCGTAAACGGACCAAAAGCAACGAGCTTGAGTGCCGCGATTTTCATGACTTCTGTTCCTTGCCCTCCATGTCAGCCAGCATGGTCAACAACACATCTCTGGCATCCATGAGCATTCGGTCCATTTTACCTTCGGGTACGACCACATGACTGCCGGACAATTTTGATTTCAACTGCGTCAGATCCACACCGAGATCCTGATATAATTGTGAGCTGAATGCAAGCTCGTCCAAATAGCGAAGAAGCTCGCCTTGGGGGGTGTCGCTTCGAGCAAGCGCCTCAACATCAAAATCCGGTGCAGTATCCAGCTCAACCTTCTCAACCCATGCCCTGCCACGGGAAACATCTGTGGCCACGGCTCGAATATTGGCGGATACTGTTTCGGGATCAATGGATAAACGACCATGAATCGGACAACGCCCTCGCAGGTCCACCCGAACACAGCATGGACGGCCACCTTGTTTCGCCATCACGTCTTCAAGGCCTTGTCCAAAAAGGGTCGTCACTTGTTCCAGGGTTTCAGCTCCGCCAATGTCCGCTGTGACTTTGACCCAGCGAAACACATCCAAGGGCACGAACTCGGTTTTCAGCCCGTTGTTTTCCACCTCCACCAGCACGCACCCCTTCTGGCCGGTCTCTTTGATATGCCGGCCCTGGATGCACCCTGAATAGACGATCAGGGGCTGCTGTCGTAATACGGCATGCTCATGGACATGGCCCAGTGCCCAGTAGTTATATCCCTTGGCTGCAAGCTCGTCCAATGTACACGGGGCGTACGGCAGGTGGCCCCGGGAACCTGAAATCAAACAGTGCAACATGCCGATATTGAGCATCCCGGGGATAGGATCGGGATAGTCTATTGCCAGGTTTTCCGTCACGTCCTGCTTGGGATAGCTTTGCCCGTGAACGGCAACGCCCAGCTCCTCCAGTATCCATGTTTCCGGTTTTCGTGATCTGAAGGTTTTAACGTTGTCAGGCATGATCAGTGTTTTGGTCATGGTGTTTGCGGCATCATGGTTTCCCCGAACCACGGCAACGCGCACCCCGGCTTCACCCAACCGCTGCATTTGTTTGGCAAAATAAAGCGGCGTATTGAAATCCTGCCAGTCCCCGTCATAAAGGTCACCGGCAATGAGAACCAAGGGGACTTTTTCAGAAAGGACAAAATTGACCAGATTATCCAGTGCCTGCCTTGTGGCGCCCCGAATCTCATCCACATCCGGCGCACCTTCGTATGGGAACAAGCCTTTAAGCGGTGAATCCAAATGAACATCCGCCGCATGAAGAAATGTAAACATCATCAGCCTCCATACATGGGTGTAAACGTAACACACACCCCTTTGCGTTCATTGAGGTAATGCATGAAATATAGAAAAACGACGTCAGTGGGTCAAGGGAGAAGTCGCCGCACATGCCGGATGCAGGGCATTTGCGGCGACGGGGTTGGTCTATGGCGATGGTTCGTTATTCGGGATGTTTGACAATGGATATCAAGGTCTTGTGAATCATTTTGCCGCTTTTCATGTCCATCCAGGGATTCTGAACGGTGACGTCCACAGTGTCACTCTTAAACATGGCGCCTTCGCTGGTGGGTGCTCCCACGGGCCTGAGCCCGGCTTGTTTCTTGTAGAATGCCGCAACATCCGCGATTCCGTCGTTCGTCTGAAAACAGGCGGCCTCCACTTGCATCATATCCTTGAGCTGCTTTGAGGTGGCATCGTCATAGCCGGCCCCGGGATAAACTGAAACGCCGAAGCGATCCTCGGCGCCCACGGTGACCACAAAGGCAAACAACAGGATTAACAGTACAGCCGATATGTTTCTTTTCATCTATACATTCCTTTCTTCTGATATTGATGATCCCGTCACGCTATTTTCCCGGTTGGGCTGCAGCGGGACTATGGGGGTAAACGGGTACGTTTTCTGATCTATCACCCGCCCTGATGAATGGGCCTTCGGAGCATCGTAACCGAATTCAACAGGATAATCGACGTAATCAAGAATAAACTCAATACCTTTCAGATGAAACTCTGTGACTCAGTGGACTCTGTGAGAGACAATTCCTGCCTTTCAGGGTCCAGGTCTCCATCGGCTTTAGGGTGAACCAGGCTTTTTAATCCGGGGAAGTATAGAGGGAGCGGCCTTGCGGGTCAAGATAATTGCAAGAAAATATGAGCGGCTTCAGACCGGGCCATTAGGGGAAGACATCCCAAGTGGGTACCGCGCCTGAAGCTGCTGGATGTCTGGCTGGACAAATTCTCTAAATCACTGTCTTCGAAGATTACCGTCAATTTCTTACCGCAATACCGGCATTACCCCATTTACATTGTATTGAAATGAGGTATCATCAACAATCACGCTACTTTGAAAAGGGAGGAAAACCAGACGGCTGAAGAACTGGCGCAATACAAACCGAATAACGTGATAACGTGTCCCACCCATGAATCAAAAATTCTAACCAAAAATATTTGAAATTTAGGAATTTAGGAATTTAGGGATTATGGAATTTTACCAAATGATGTCTCATCCCACCAATTCCTTAATTCCTCAATTCGGAATTCCTAAGTAGGGTTCTGATCTCAACGTGTTACCGAACGTCTGAGAGATAATCTCTCAGAATGAAGGGGTAAGAATCTAACATATTGAAAGGAGAGATAATATGCGATATTTTCAGTGTTACAAAAGACTGGCGACGATCATTCCGGCTGCGTTTTTTGTTTTGTCCTTATTGGGAACCGCGAGCGCTGCCACCAGCAACTGGTCTTTTCAGGGATACGATATGTTGCTCAACGGGAAGACCTTTTTTGCAAAAGGGATGTGCTACTATCCGCTTCCCATCGGCAACGCACCCAGCACGACCCCTTATGGAGACTATTTCTATAATTTCGAGGGTCAGGAGATGGTCTGGAAAAACATCGTAGAAAGGGATGTTCCCAAAATGAGGGCTTCCGGGGTCAATGTTATCAGGCTTTACGCCATGTGGACATGTGCGGCCGGCGACTATACGGTTGATCCCCTTTGCACGAACAGGCAATTCGATATCAAACACGACAAGTTTCTGGATATGTTGTACAACAATGGAAACGATCCCATCTATCTGCTCGTGGGCGTATATACGGAGAACAACTGGTCGCAACAGCCCTATCAGGGCCGGCTCGAAAACGAGTACCGGCGGCTCGCAACCGAATTGAAAGATCACCCTGCGGTGATGGGCTTTATGATAGGAAACGAACTGAACGCGGAATTTAAAAACGACCCGGCATTCTGGGAATGGGTCAATAAAACGGCAAAAATGATCAAGGAAATCGCCCCCGCCAAAATTACAACAGTGGCATTGATCGACGACGCTTTTGAATCCCTTGATGCCGTCAACCAGATCGGGCCAAACGAAAACGGCAACGTCATGCCCTATGTTGATGCCTGGGGTATCAATAATTACCGAGGAGATTCCAGCAGCTCAGGCCCTAACAGCGGATTTACCGCCGGTTTCTGGACAGGGTACAAGTCCAGGAGCGGTAAGCCCCTGCTGATGACCGAATGGGGCGCTCCCGCATCCATGCACGTGCCGGATGACCCTTATCCTACAGGCATCCCCGAAGAACTCCCCAACAACGCAGCAGGACAAGGGACGTTCATCAAATACCACTACCAGGACATGGTACAGAACTCCACCGTAAACAATGGGGTATCTTCGGGCGGCATGCTTTTCATGTGGGCCGACCAATGGGACAAACAGGGATGCAGCCAATGTAGCCCCGGTACCCATGACGGGACGGCTTCGGGTCCGGCGGGAAATTTCCCCGGTAACTGGTGGGACGAGGAATGGTTCGGCATTCACGCTGTCATCAAAGATCCAAGCCGCCCATGGGACCAGAACTGGGATGTCGTAAACAACAGGCCCTATCCGCCGGATTCTCTAAGTGAAAGAGCTGCAGTTGCCACCATAAAAAAGCTCTTTACCGAACCGGATCCGGAAATCCGCACAACGACCGTTTCGACTGCGGCTGGTGAAGCTGAGGCCTTCTTCTACATAAGTCCGGAAACCGCAAACGGAGAAGAAACAAAAATCGAAACCCGTCTTTTGGATGCTGCCACAGCACCATGGGATGACCTTGATCCCTTTGAGGCAACCACTTCCGATTACCTTCTGGTGACATACTGCCTCCATCCCAACAGCCTGAAAGGTGTTGATGCGGAGTGGTTCGCCGCTGCCATCGCATACCCTTTCAAGGGATCTGAAACATTCACCATCTACCACTTTTCACCGAACGGCATATGGGAGAAGGCGAAGGACCAGACCCGGGTCCTGCCCAGCATACCCAGTTACATGGGTGAGCTGTTTCAGCTTGAAGACTATGAAATCTTCAGGGGGTTTTTGCCTCAAGGCTATTATGAATTTTTATTTGGGCTTGCCGTACTCAGGAGCGACGGGACCGGCTATGACATCTATTTTGATGGGGAGGCCATCAATGTGAGCGGCGAGTAAAAAGACCCATATCCCATCATCTCGTCAAAAACGTGCTGCCGGCAGGGAATCGAGATACCATTGCCGGCGGCACGCTCTCCCTGGGCTTCCGGAAACACCTTCGATTTCTCCGTGTTGATAGGCGCTACCAAGACAATACTCTGGATGGACTCCTTTCAGCTATTGAACGAGTAGAAAAAGGATGCATGAAGCGCCAGGAGGTCTCGTGTCTTAGGATTTTCGGCGGGATGCCGGGAGGCGCCGCAACAACCTGCCCCTTGCCTTTTTCCTTTTCACGCATGTATATTGGAAAAATTAAATGCTTGGCATAACCGGAGAAGAATCATGGTTATCTATAAACGCTCCGTGTGCCCACACGACTGCCCCGACACCTGCGGGCTCCTTGTGGGGGTGGAAGGCGGGCGGGTGGTGTCGGTCAAAGGGGATCCGGACCATCCCTTTACCCGCGGCGCCATCTGCGTGAAGGTCAAACACTATGGGGAGCGCGTTCACTCGCCGCTTCGAATTCATCACCCGTTGAAAAGGGTGGGGAAAAAAGGGGAAGGGAAGTTCGCTCCGGTTTCATGGGATCAGGCCCTGCATGAAATCGTGGAACGCTATAAACGGATCATTTCTGATTTCGGCGGCGAGGCCGTCCTCCCCTATTCCTATGCAGGGACCATGGGGGTCATCCAGTTTCATGCCGGTCATCCTTTCTTTCACAGATTGGGCGCTTCCAGGCTGCTCAGGACCATCTGCAGCGCAGCCACCGAGGCAGGGTTTTCCGCCAGCATGGGAAGCATTCCCACCACCGATATTGAATCCACGGTGGATTCAGACCTGATTATCCTCTGGGGGACCAACACCCTCTCCACCAATATGCATGCATGGCCTTTTTTCCTGAAGGCCCGCCAAAACGGCGCCGTCATTGCGGCGATCGATCCCTACGCGAACCGCACCGCACAAGAGGCGGATATCCATCTCAAACTGAGGCCGGGGACAGACGCTGCGCTTGCCCTGGGAATCATGCATGTCCTGGTCAGAAAAGGACTGATAGACACGGGATTCATTGCCGAGGAGACAGTCGGTTTTGAACGGTTCCGACCCCGCCTCGATGAATACGCGCCCCGACGCGCAGCGGAAATCACCGGCGTTCCGGCAGATCGGATAGAGGACCTGGCCATTCGATACGGGAGCGCCCGCGCCCCTTACATCCGCACGGGCTGGGGGCCTTCACGCCAGCTCAAAGGCGGCATGGCCATGCGGACCATCGCCCTCCTTCCAGCCCTGGTGGGGGCCGTCCATAAAAAGGGCGGCGGGATTACACGCTCCACGTCCGCGGCCTTTGCCTTTAACATGGAGGCCGTGCTCCAGGAAAATTTGGCCCCCACTGCCGCGCGGACCATCAATATGGTGCAACTCGGCGCGGCACTCACCAGGCTTCAGGACCCACCGGTTAAGGGTCTTCACGTCTACCACAGCAACCCGGCGGTGGTTGCCCCTGATTCGAGACAGGTCATGCAGGGACTTCTGAGAGAAGACCTGTTCACGGTGGTTCATGAAATCGTCATGAGCGAGACCGCCCTGTATGCGGATTTTGTGCTTCCCTCCGCCACTTCCATGGAATCCACGGACCTGTACAGAAGCTATGGGCACTATTACCTTCAGATGGCGCGTCCGGTCATCGAACCGGTCGGAGAGGCCCGTTCCAGCCTCTCCATCTTTCAAGAACTGGCGCACCGGTTCGGTTTCAACGAGCCCTGTTTCAACCAGACCGAATCAGAGATTATCGAGGCGCTTTTGGCCTCTGATTCGCCGTATCTGAAAGGGATTACGCCGGATCGTCTGGAGGAAGGACGCCCCATTCGGCTGAACGTGCCGGCCGATGTATTTTCAGACGGCTTCGGCACCCCGTCAGGTAGAGTCGAGTTTTATTCCTGCAGCATGGCGGCCCGGGGACTGGATCCGCTCCCAAACGGCGACCCAAGCGTGGATGGGGCGGGGGAGGGCCGGTTCGGCCTTCAGTTGATCACCCCGCCGCGTCATCAGTTTCTCAATTCCACCTTTAATGAAATTGACGATCTTCGGGATCAGGCCGGTCCACCCACCCTGATGATCCATCCTGACGATGCAAGGGGGCGGGGAATCGATGAGAACATGCAGGTGCGGGTGTTCAATGATCGGGGCGAGGTCTTCTTATTCGCGCGGATAACCGATCGGACAGGGCCGGGGGTTACGGTGGCGGAAGGGCTCTACTGGCCCCGCTTCATGCCTGGAAAGCATGGGATTAATGAATTGACCAGTCAGGCCCTTACCGACATGGGCCAAAGCTGCGCCTTTCATTGTAATCTCGTTGAAGTGACGCCCGTCGGCCGGGCTGATGGATGAATAGAAACCAGGCGCCGGACCGTTATTTTCCGAATACCTGGACAAAAGAAATATTGTGGGCCACGGGGCCTGGGGTCAGCCCTTGACTCAGGACAACATGGGTGCATTAATCGTTGATTACGGCAAGACTGTAATTCAATATTGGGTGAGTCGGATAGAATAAAATTGAAGGTGATAAGCCGTAAGAGACAGTCCATACAAGGGTTGGGATCAACATTCGGATCAGATTTGATCACGGGTTGATCCCAGGCCCTTTCTTACCAGGCGACGTGGTCTCCTACTACCCGTCTACGATTACTACTCCACTATGAACGAAAATTGTTGACTGGATATCCATTCACCGGGACCGAGGGTCAGTGAGGAATACACATAACTTCCCAGTTCATAGAAGGTAGCTGTTTGCGTACCCCAGTAGTGGCCTGGGGTGTCAATGGTAAAAGTCTTCGTATAAACCGCTAGAGTGGTCCCGACCACATCTGTAATAAAATAATACCTCGTGTAAGTTCCCGCAGTCGCGATGCGATAGCGGTCTACGAAATAGATGGTGTCACCTGGATAGAAGATTCTCGTTGCGCTTTGGTTGTACGACTCTCCTGCTGATGGTGCCAAAGCGGTGTAGTTTTCTTTACTATAATTTAGGCCGACCGTACCTTCGGCACTGCGACCAAAGTTTCGTGCCGGTGTATTGTCGTCCAGGCCGTGTTTTTCTTCCCCAAAGACAATTTTGGGGTTATCGGCGGCATTTGACGGAACGAGACTGGAAAAACATACCAAGGTCAAAACTGAAATCAATCCAAAAAGAACTCTTTTCATTAATCGCCTCCTTCTTTTTCCTGTTTTGGCTTAATTGTTAGATGTTGATCTATCGATTTGTTGATCCCTATTTTGATGGCCTTGACGGATTTCCGATTAACGGTTGGAATTCCGACCGCACCCTTTTAATACGAGGATGGGCAGATGTCAATAATAATCATAATGGACTTCCTGAAGGGCTTCGGTTTATCTCTTTTGGTAAAGTATCGGTCTGCATTTTTTATGATGTGATAGCAAAGAAGGATGTCACGACCTCTTGAAATCAACTTATGCAGGTGCATGGTATGGTGACAACGAATCGGCGCAGGTGGTTCGAAAATATGTTGCGGATGGAAAAGCTATGGACCCTTTGCCCCTATTGACTACTCATTGGGTACGTCATCATGGAAACAGACATCGTCTATTTCGACGAGGACCATCGTGATATTCATGTCTATTTTGCGCCTGGGGCGTATGTGCTCCTTGCTGTTGGCGATGATGGTTGCGGCGTATTTGAGAGAGCGGATAAGAGCGGCGGATGTTTCTTCAAAATAAAACGCGAAAAAGGAAGACCAAGGGGTATCTCCCTGCACCCCTGCAATATCCATGAGCAATCCTTGAAATCAATTTATTTCACCGGTTCCAGATCCAACATTGCAGTCGGTTGATCCTTGTTGTCTACAGCGGGAGACTTGATGTCGATGCGCTCTCTTGAAATACCGTCAGGAATGCTGAGTTCGTCCGCAACGGCACGGGATCTGTCTTCTGCAAGCTGTAACAATTCCCTGTCTCCAACGGGTTCCACATCTTTCAACCGGTCAAAGAGCATCTTTGCGAATTGATTGCCCTTTTTATCTTTCGACTCCGGGGGCGCATCCGCATCTTCCCCTTCCTTTTCCTGTTTCCCCTTCAGCTTTTCCTTAAGCCTGTTGAGCGCGTCAAGACCGAACCGCTTTTTAAACATCTCCTCCAACGCGCTTACGGTTTCCGGGTTGCCATAGTCCACGGGACCGGGGTCCTCACCGGGTTCCGGTTTTTGGCCCAGACCTACAGCCAGAGAACGACGAAGCCTCGCAGAACGCAATGCATCCAGGTCGGTTTCCGGATTGTAACGTCCCTGCACAACAAGTCGCAGCCTGGGCCGTTTTTTAAGGGCGAGGGTCATTTTCATCAGTTTTTCTTTTTCAGGGGGTGACACACTGGACCGGCCGGGCTCAAAGGCAATCATGTTCAGGGTTTCATCTTCGCCGCCGGGAATCAATGATGCAAGGGCGCGAAAAGGACTGGTTGCAATTTTGGTAAGCAAATTGGTGAGTGCTTTCCATATCAATCCTCCAAAACTGAACTCGGGGCTATCCAGGGATCCTTTGACCGGCAGACCGATGTCAATCACCCCGTCTGAATCTTCCATCAAGGCAATAGCGAGATCCAGAGGGAGGTCCGTTGCTTCGGGGCTCTCAACTCTTTTCCCGAGGACCAGGTGCTCCACCACAATCTGATTGTCACCCGCAAGAAGGCTTTTCTCGATCTGATACTTCAAATCCAATGACAGCCTGCCGGAATCGATCTTTCGACCGGCAAATTTACCCGCATAGGGGGTCAGTTTCGTCATCTCGACATTGCGAAAAGTGAGACGGATGTCGGTAAATGCGCCTGGGTCGGAGGTATTCAATGCACCTTCGACCTTGGCGGTTCCGTAGTCGTCTACACGACCGTCCAGATTGATCTCGGCAAGGCTGTCATTTTCAGTACCAACACCAAGAATTGTCCCCTTGAGTTCGTGAATCTTGGTTCCAAACTGCGGGGTCAGGCTCAAGTCCGCAAATTCCACCTTGCCATCACTAAGATTGATCCTGCGAACCTGCAGAGGAAAGACATCAGAGGCCTGGTCAGTGGATTTGCTCGGGGTCGAGGACTCGGGCTCGGCATCCGCGTCGGTTTTCATCACCTTGACGATATTAATGGTCTGATCTTCGTAAATGATAAACTTACCGACCATCTCCGCCACGTCTAATTGTCCTATCTCAAGGCGGTTGGGGTCAAGGCGAAGCTGTAAATTGTCAGTCCGGAGGTCCTTCCAGCCCAGGAATGTCTCCGTACCCCCCGGTTCTGTCAGGCGCAGGTTGTCCACCCTGAACCCACCCTCAAATGCGGTCTGTGAACCCGCCTCCCCGATACCGTATTGCAGTGTGCCCTGAGTTGAAAGCATCCCGGATTGAAGTACAAGATACGCTGCCTGTTCAATGTAAGGCTGAAATGTTTTCAGTTCTAAATCCTCAACCCGTACATCCGATTGAGCGGAAGGCACCGATGGATTAATCGTGCCGGCCGCCTTGATTCTGCCTCCCTGACGAACTTTCAACCCTGCATCAAAGGTCATGGGAGACTTGCCGTCAACGGTATTCAGAACCAGGGCAAAATCTTCGAGGTTCACAATCGGATTGTCCTTCTTAATGGAAAAATCCGAGAACGCAGCATCCAGCCCGGATATAGCGACGGTATTGATCATAAACCGGAAAGGAGATTCTGTATCCGGAGTTTCCTCAGGTTTTTCAATTACTTTTTCTCTTTCCTGAGGCCTGGCCACAAGGGCCAGGTTGAGGCTGCCGTCGGCCTCCCTCTGAAAATCGACACCCCCGCCGTTTATGGAGACTTTCTCCGCTGTGAAATGATTCTCTGCCAGGTCATAGGCACCGCCTTGGAGCTTGAATTCATCAATCCGGACCGCGGGTTTCGGGGTATCGAGCAGGAATGCCGCTATTTTGGAAAGAACAATCGCCAGGTCACTCACCAACACCGTTGTTTGGGGGATACCCGCCTGGATTTCGACCTTGAAATCCACCTCCACATCGCCAATGTCGGCTGTGAGACCCGGCTCCCGGCTCATATCTCGGTAATCCAATTTGAACCCGTTCAGCTCAAAAGCGGCCAGGTTAATATTCCAGGGTTCAGGGGCATCTTTTTCGGATACTGGTATCGCCTTTGCACCCGAATGCTGAGCATCGGCGATCTTGATGATACGTTCCAGGTTAAATACACCGCTTTCATCCGCAATAAGCACGACGCGACCCCCGTCAAGCTTCATGTTTCCAACGTCGATGCGCTGCTTAAAAAGATCGATTCGTGCTTCACTGATCCCCGCACTGGGCAGCTCCAGAAACGGTTCCTCGTCTCCCGCCAATTTCAAGGTCGTGCCGGTGAGGGTCATGCGGAGGTTGGACAGTACCACCTGAGGCTCGACATCACCCAGGTCAATGTCACAATCGGCGGCAACATTCAGGTATCCCTCCGGCATATCGAGGTTTACGCTATCCCTGAAAAACTTCCAGAGGGTGCTCGTTTTGATATGTTCAAAGACAACGGTTCCATTTGTGGCTACGGGATTCAAACTAAAATCGCCGGCCCAGCGAAAAGTCCCTCCTTCACCTGTGGTTAGGGTAATGGTTTTCTGCCCTTCTTCTTCCGGAAAGGTGTTCAGATTTTCAACATGCAGGTCCAGAGGTTCTAAATTAATCACCGCAGGCTTGCTCTGGCGTTCGTCAACCAAATGGATCCGACCCTTGTCGATTGAAAGATATTTGATAAACAGCCGGGGAGGTTCCTCCCCTTTGTCCTGATCGGGGGCTTTTTCCACATCAACAGGCGGCTCCCCTGAAGCCGGTGCAAGCTGTGCCAGATTCAAAGCGCCATCAGATGCAATGATTGCATTCACCAGCGGCTTTTCAACAGCAACCTGGTTAAAGGTCCATGCCCATTTGAAAAGACTCTTGAGTTCAAAATCAATGAACAGGCGTTTGAAACCAAGGATTGGGCGATCATCCGGCTCGTCTATGGTGAAATCGTTTACTTCCAGGGTAAAAATATAGGGATTAAAGCGCACGTCTCCGATCCCTGCTGTTTTAGCGGTTTTGTCCTTAACGATTTCAGGGACGTAATGCCTCATAAGATAGGGAATCAGGAAAAACCCGGAAAGCGTGTAAACGAGGAATAAGGACACACAGATGATAAACGACTTGCTTGTAAGAATACCCTTTAGACGGTTCATTTTCAGCCTCCTCGGAATATGCGGTTACCGATCTCTGCTGGCTTGAACTCTTCCTTAATTTACAGATAACACCCTTGCTTTACAAGGATTGAAATAGGTCCGCGCGACGTATTCTCAACGAGCAAGAGAAATTTCCTGACGATATGAATATGATGGCCCTTTTCGAATATTGCGAAAATAGGGCAAAGGCCATATTTCGGTGGGTTAAGGACCTTAGATTCCTCGTGGGAATTTGTGGGTAGAAAATCAGCAGATCAGAAGCCCGAACTATCCCCCCATTAGGCGGTGAGTTAAGGCAAGCGTTGGTCCGGCCTGATCCTGTTTTATAAAAAAGGTTGCTCATGGTCTCACTGAAAAAGGGACTTGCAAGGTGCCTGAGGATTCCGTATAAAAGAGCTTATGGGAGACTATTTCGCGAGATGGGGAGGTCGGGTATGAAAAGGATGCTGAGTTTACTGATGGGAGCCTTCATTTTATCCGGAGGCGCTGCCTTTGCCGGGGAACTGGGAAATCCGGCACAGCTCACCGGGAAGGGACGGTTCGACGTGGGATTTCAATGGGATTCCAAGTTTAAACAGGGCTTTGAAGACTATGATCTCAAGCGGAGTTATTCGGACGGCTTCAGAGACAGGGGAAGAAAAGGGGCGGATTTTGAAAACGACCAGTATTACATGGCTACCGTCACTTACGGGATTGCGGATCAGATCAATGTGTTTGCCAGATTGGGCATGGTGGACGGCGGGAAGTGGCTGGACTATGAGGGAGGGAATAGCTGGAAAGGGAATTTGGAAAGCAGTTTTGTCTGGGCCATCGGCGTTAAGGGAAAGGTGTACGAGTTTGACAACGGCCTCGGTTTTGGCCTGACGGCCCAGTACATGCGCTATGACAACCGCAAGGTGAAAAACTGGCGATCCCTGGACACGGGGGAGACGGCCGGCGATCTGGGCTGGGCCACCAATGATAAGATCGATTTCTGGCAATTGGATGTAATCGCAAATGCATATTGGATGATGGGGGCCTTCACGCCTTACGTGGGGGCAGGTTACACCTACTACGATGTTGATTTCAGCGGGCGATGGACCCATGCAAATCCGCACGTCGGCTGGATCGACTATGGCGCCTCGTTCAGCAACGAGAACAATTTGACGGCCCTTGTGGGCCTGGATGTGGATCTGGGCATGAATTTCAAGGCCAATATCCAGGGGACCTTTGTGAGCAGCACGGCCTTGACCATCGGGATCAGCTACTGCTTCTAACCGTCATGGTCCGAACCGGAGATTTTCCACTCAAAGACACAAGGGAGACCCCTTGAGAAGGGAGGCAAGCGGGATGAAAAGACGGGATTTTTTGAAAAGCATGGCCATGGCCGGCGCCACCGCCTCTGTGACCGGCGGGGTGGGCATGTTCCCTGCGTTATTGACGCCCCGGACCGCCCACGCTGCCGGGAGAAACAAGCAGGTCTTCATCAGCGACATCCATATGAACGTGGATGGTCCCTTTTCGTGGTTTGTCAACCACGCTGCCGATCTTACCCTGTTCCTTACCGGACTCAACACCAGGGATGATGTGGCGGAACTGGTCATTTTGGGGGACCTGCTGGACGATTGGGTGTCGCCCGTGACGTATACGCCACAGACCTTTGCCGATATTCTCGGGGCGGGGAACAATGCGCCGGTGGTGACCGCGCTCCGGGTGATCTGTGATAACCCGGACATCGCCGTTACTTATGTGGTGGGCAACCATGACATGCTCTCCTTTGAGTCGCAGAACAAGAAGGTCATCGCCGATGCCTTCCCCGGCATGACCATTATTTCGGATTCGCCCGGTTTGGGGGCTTATACCAGAGACGATGTCATCTGGGCCGAGCACGGGCACCGCTACACCCTGTTCAATGCACCCGACACGTGGAGCCGGAGCAACGGCCACCTGGCCCTGGGGTATTTCATCTCCCGACTGGCAGCCTCCAAATCCATCTCTTCCGGGCAGGTGGTCACTTCGCTCGAGGTGCTGGATCGCTTTGTCAAGTCGCCGGCGACGGTCAATGAATACCTGATACAGGGCGGCTATGAGGAGGTCGGCAGTGTCATCGACGACGCCTTTATTATTGCGGTGTTCAATGCCATCGCCCTCTGGTCCGGTACCTTGCCTTGGGATACCTTCACCATGGACAACCTGGATGGCTACTCGATCAACCCCTCTGTAGAAGATATCGCCCTGATCTACGACACCATATTCAGCGGCTGGTCCTCCCGCCAGGACATGGTCAGTGACTGGGAGGCGGTCTGGAACGATCTGGGTCATCTCACCAGCGCTGCCAACCTCCTGTTCGAGATGCCCGACCGCATCAAGGATTTGTATCCCTTCACCCCCCGGATCGTCCTCTTCGGCCACACCCACGAGGCCGCTTTTCAATATCATTCGGGCGAAGTGGACACTATCTACGCCAACACGGGCACCTGGATCGACAAGAAACCGATCACCTGGGTGGAGATCGAAACCAACAACGGAAGCAGCGGCCGAAGGGATTACACGGTTTCCCTCTGGTTTTACGGAGACCGTTCGGCCAGGCAGTCGGGCACGGTGACGGTCCAGCGCGATCACGCAGACTATATGATCCGACACCGGTGATGCCCACACACGCGTTTCACTGATGGCCCCCTGGATGGGGAGGGCTCAAAGAGACAGGGCATTTTATGGAGGGACGGGACAGCATCTATTTGTCCATTGGCGAGGCGCTGGAGGCCGTATGCATCGATTTTAGGCGATACGACCCCCAGGTCGTCCTGTTGTGCCAGATCATTCGACTGGTTTCGGACGGCAGTGTTGTTGTAAAGAGGGAAGGGTGGAGAAGCGGCGCATGGATCGGTGTTCAGGGCCGGCCCAACATGAGGTGGATGGAGGGAACAGAACTGGTTGAAACCGCGTGTGCGGCGGTGAAGGGAGCCGATCCGGATTCCGGTATGGTTTCATCCATCTGCGCCAGGGTATTTCATACGCGGGCATGGGAAGAGAGGGATACCAAAACCGGGAAAATGGGGGTTCGAATCGAAACCGGTATGGAAGCGTTCTCCTGCCGGCAGTGCGGACGATGCTGCACCGTCCTTGATTATCACAACGAACTGACCGGGGAAGACGTGGTCAGGTGGGAGAGAGAGGGGCGGACCGATATCCTCCAATGGGTGAGGACTATCGAGGGCAAGGACCGGGAAAGGGCTTATCGCATATGGACGCTCCCCGGCACGACACGGCTCGCGGAGAGCTGCCCGTTCTTGAAAAAGATCCCCTCCGAGAATCGGTGGGAATGCCTCATTCACCATGTGAAACCGGCGATCTGCCGCCAGTATCCTTTAACCCGGAAACACGGCCTCATGACCGGGTGCCCCGGTTTTGACACAAAAATGGGGTAGTGCCGCAGAGACGACCGACGTATTGCCGTGTTGTATCCTGAGATGGCTTTTCCAGGGTCATTCCCGTCGGACGGGAACTCGAATCGGTCCCAACCTCACCGGCCGTGATTTTTTCGGGTTTGCGTGTACCTGTAGGCCATGCCCAGGGCCTTGACGCACCGCTCAGGTTCATCAAATACCGGATAACCCAAATCTTCCACAAGTTCCTTCAATTTCCGGGTACTCGAAGGATTAGGACCATAGATCCATGTCACCACGGGTTTGGGAACGAGGCCTTTGAGGGCGGTGTATGCTTCCATGTAGGCCTTTTCATTCTTACCCCTGGCGTCGGCCCACATGACATTGAAGAGGGCGTCCACGTTTTCATCCCGCAGTACGGTCTCCAGAATATCCGTGTAAACAGTGGAAAAATCTCTTACCGCCGGTATCATGGGTCCGATATCCACCGGCATGTGGCCCAGCCCCGGAAACATCTTCTCGAAGATCTCGGCCGTTTTGGGCGAGAGCCGGGCCATGACAAGCCCGTATTCGGCCCCCTGGTCCGAGGCCAGCACGCCTACAGCGCCTGTATAGGTGACCATTCCAAACCGGTTTCCCGAAGGCAGGGGCTGTGTGGCAAAGATCTTGGGCATTTCGAAAAGCTCGTTGAAGGCCCCGAGACGCAGGAGCCCCGTCTGTCTGCAAGCGGCATCAAAAATCCGGTCATTTACCGCCAGAGATCCGGTATGGGAGGCCGAGGCCATGGCGCCCTCTGCCGTGGTCCCCAGCTTGAGTGCGAGAATGGGCTTTTTTGACGCCACCCGGCCGCACACCTCCACAAACCGTTCCCCGTCCCGAATGCTTTCAAGATACATGCTGATGACCTGAGTGTCCGCATCGTTTTCCAGGTACTCCAGGAGGTCGCACTCGTCCAGGTCGCATTTATTCCCGAAATCGCAGATTTTGCTGATGCCGATTCCCAGTTTGGGGTAGGCATAGGCCTGGGGATTGATCATGCCGGTCTGGGAGCAGATGGCCACTGGCCCGGGTTTAAATCCATAGTACCCCGCTTCATAGGGACAGGGGTTGAACCCGTTGCGGCTGCTGAGGATGCCGGCCGTGTTGGGACCGATGATCCGGACCCCCCATTCCCTGGCCATGGCCGTGATGCGCTCCTGAAGATCGGCTCCTTCAGTGTCCCGCTCGGCAAAACCGTCCGCCACCAGGACAACCGCCCGGATTCCCCGTTTGGCGCATTGTTCAAAGACCGACGGGACGTTTCTGGCATTGATCATGATGAGCCCCACGTCGGGGATGTCAGGGGTCTCCTCTATGCTGGAATAAACGCGCAGGCCCAGGACCTCCTCATAGGACGGATTAACCGGATAGACGTTTCCTTTGTAACCTGCATTAAGAAGCGATTTGACCACCACATATCCGCCGAAAACACCTTCCTTGAAAGAACCGATAATGGCTACGCTGTCAGGCTCAAAAAACCGGGAAAAGATATCTCCACCCATTATTCTTCCAATCTCCAGTAAGCTTGGCTCCTATTTCTTAGACTTTTTTCGCTTATCGCTGATGTAAATGGCCCTGGAATGACCGTCACTCTGGACCCTTTCGTCGATATTGAAAATGTCGATGGCTGCGGCGAGTTCGCCCAATTTGCTGAATCCGTAATTCCTGGGATCAAATTCAGGGGCCTGTTTTGCGATATTGCTGCCCACAGCACCCAGATGGGCCCAGCCGCTCTCGTCGGAAGCGGCTTCCAGAGCGTTTCGCAGGAGTGCGACCAGCTTGGCATCCCTTTTCAGCTCATTTCCCGTCTTCTGTTTAACGGCGGTATCCGGACTTTCCTGAAAACGGAGCACTTCAGTAAAGATGAATTTATCGCACGCGGATACAAACGCCTTGGGTGTCTTTTTCTCCCCGAAGCCGTACACGAGCAACCCTTCCTCTCTGATGCGGGAGGCGAGACGGGTAAAGTCGCTGTCACTGGAAACAAGACAGAATCCGTCAAAGCGTTTTGTATAGAGGAGGTCCATGGCATCGATGATCATGGCGCTGTCTGTCGCGTTTTTACCGACCGTATATCGAAACTGCTGTACCGGCTGAATGGAGTGCTCTAACAGGACGGCCTTCCAACCCCCCAGACTCGGCGTGGTCCAGTCGCCGTAAATCCGCTTTACGCTGGCTACGCCATACTTGGCGATTTCAGACATTAACCCTTCGGTGATCAGGGGTTGCGCGTTATCCGCGTCTATAAGGACTGCAAGTCTTATTTGAGCCGGTTCATTGGAATTCATAATCGTTCCTTTCTCTGTTCAAATTGCCGCGCAATCTCCCGTGCGACGCCCTCTTCATGGCCGGCGCCGAGGTATTTAAGCACGTGTGCGACTTCAAGCCGTTCAATCTCCTGTTTCAGCGCGCCGCCTGTTTTTTCCATGAAAATCGGTTTGACTTTAATGGTTACACAGATATCGATTCCTGCTTCTGTCAATTTTATGCATTTCATTCGGTGTTCTCTGCAATCGAAAAAGATGGATCTTCTAGGTTTTCTTGAATCCTCTTATAACTTTTTCTTTCCCTAATTGCAAAACGTTCTCTATTGTACTATAGAATCTTTGTTTGTAATCCCGCATTGCGGGACAAGATGCGGAGAAACCTTGTTGAACCACCGAGATCCCCCGGGTAAATACCCTTGGCCCAGACTTCGCCTATTGAGGGGGGCGAAGGACGTCTTTGTTTTTTGACCGGGGTTCTAAAAATAAGGCGCCAAAATCAAAGGGAGGATAGTGACATGGATTTCAGTTTATCGCCGGAAAGCAGGATGATGATCAAGGTGGCTCGAGATTTCGCGGAACAGGTCATTGAGCCGATCGCTGCCAGGATCGAGGAAGAGGACGCCCTTCCCGACGATCTTTTGTCCAGGTTTGCCGATGCAAAAATGTTGGGGATGATGGTCCCTGAAGAATATGGCGGGACCGCATCAACGGCCTTGAACATGATCCTCATCACCGAGGAATTTGGAAAATGCGGATCCGCCGCCTACTGGGCCATGGCCATGAACAACAGCGTGGGAGAGACCCTCTGCCATTGGGGAACCAAAGAACAAAAAGAGAAATTTCTTCCCTCCATTTGCAACGGGTCCAGCTATGCAGGGATGGCCTTTACAGAACCTGGCACGGGTGCGGATCCGACGGCCATTACCACAACTGCTGTTCAGGACGGAGACAGCTACGTGCTGAACGGGACAAAGAGATTCATCACCAACGGCCACAAGGAAGGGTGCGGCATTTTTTATGCGAAGGACGAGACAGGGCGGATTACCGCTTTTATCGTAGACAAGCGCAGCGAGGGGTACAGCTGGTCCAAACCATGGGCATTGATGGGACTGGGCGGTCAGGGTCTGGTGGATGTGTTTCTCAAAGATGTCAGGGTTCCTCAAGAGAATATCCTGGGAGAAAAGGGAAAGGGATTTCCTATACTGCTTCGATGGATTGCGGGCGAGAGGATCCAGCAGATGGCCTTCCTGGTGGGGATGGGGCAGGCGTGTCTCGATGAATCGCTCAAGTATGCCAGGGAACGGGGGGTCAGGGGACGACCCATGACCGCCATGCAGGGGTTCCAGTGGATGCTCGCAGAGATGCACGCGAGCATTGAGGCCTGCCGATGGTGGGTGTATCGCGTCGCTGCAAAGCAGGACAGCGGTGAGGATTTTCAGGTGGATTCATCGGCCCTGAAGCTTTTTGTGGTGCCCACTATCCAGGAGGTGGCCAGAAAGGCCTTGCAGGTGCATGGCTCATACGGGTATTGCAAGGATTACAAGATAGAGCGGCTGTATCGCAACATCGCCCATGCCGGTGTCACGGCCTCCAGCACCGAGATCCAGAAGACCATTGTGGGCTCGGCCTTATCGCGCGCATCATGAAAGAGCGCGGACCTCACATATGGAAATGGTTCGGAAGAAATGATGAACATTATCGTCTGCATTAAACAGGTCCCTGAAAAACCGGAGGTGGGGTGGGACCCCGACACGGGGACCCTGAAGCGGGAAGGAGTGCCAGGGATCCTGAATCCGAATGACAAAAATGCCCTTGAGGCCGCCCTTCGACTGAGGGAAAAACACGGCGGCGCCATAACTGCCCTCTCCATGGGCCCCCCTCAGGCCGAAGAGGCGCTCAGAGAGGCCCTGAGTATGGGGGTGGATGGGGCTGTCGTCCTCAGTGATCGGGCATTCGCAGGGGCCGACACCTGGGCCACGGCCTATGCCCTGAGCCTGGCTGCAGCAAAGACAGGCCCGTATGATCTCATCCTCTGCGGGAAGGAATCGGCTGACGGCATGACAGGGCACATCGGGCCGCAGCTTGCGGAGTTTCTCGATCTTCCCCAATTGACCTATGCCACGAACATAGAGATCCATGACCATTTAGTCACCATAACACAGAAACTGGAGGACGGCTTCAGGATTCTGGAATCGCCGCTGCCGGCGCTGGTCACGGTTGAACGGAGCGCAAATGAGCCCAGGATTCCCCCGATGGACCAGGTCATTAAGGCCTACCGTAAAGAGGTCATCCAATGGGGGAGCAAAGACCTGGGTGGAGATGAGGCCCTTTTTGGGCTGAAAGGATCCACCACACAGAACCGCAGGGTTTATGTGCGGGTGATCGAGACTGGAGACGTCAGATTTCTTAAAGGGGAGGCCGTGGAAACGGCAAAAGAGCTGGTTCAGATCCTGAAACAGAATGACTTGATTTGAGATATTGTCTCAAATCGCGCGGAGTGCTACCGAGAAATGATATCTCACACGGAGACGCGAAGTACGCAGAGTGAACCATCCTTCTCTTTGCGCTCTCCGCGCCCGTGCGGTGAATACGGATCGTCATGCTCATCACTCCAATTTATTGAATTATTACATTTGAAGCGAATCCGGGGATGTCACGCCATATGGAAGATATCAGGGAATACAGCGGTGTTTGGGTTTTTGTGGAACAGAGGGACGGCGTTCCCTGCAGGGTATCCCTTGAACTGCTGGGAAGGGGCCGGCTCCTGGCAGACAAACTTCAGGCAGAGGCGACGGCCCTCCTGATCGGCCATGGCGTGTCAGACCATGCCGAAGAACTCATTCATTGGGGGGCGGACAGGGTGATGGTGGTGGATGATCCCCTGGCCCGGGAGTACCGGACGGAGGTTTATACCCACATTATTGCCGGCCAGGTCAAAAGGGGGAGACCGGAGATATTATTGGTGGGGGCCACCTGGACAGGGAGGGACCTGGCGCCAAGGCTCGCGGCGAGGCTGCATACGGGGTGTACGTCGGACTGCACGGATCTGGACATCGATACTGAAACAGGGCTCATGGTGGCCGTCAAACCCTTTTTGGGCAGGGATGTCATGGCGGAGATCATATGTCCTGAGCACAGACCCCAGATGGCCACCATAAGGTCCGGCATTCTGGAACTCCCGGACAAGGACGATGGCAGGACAGGGGATGTTGTTTATGTGGATGGCGGTCTGAAGGAGGAAGCCGTGGCCGTCAAGGTAGTGAAGACGGAGAGGTCCCCTTCAGGGGGAGTGGCCCTCGATGATGCGGAAAAGATCGTGGCCGTGGGCATGGGCGTGGGTGATGAGGCGGGTTTTGAAAGGGTCCGGGAACTGGCCCAACTCCTGGGGGCGGAACTGGGAAGCACCACGCTCCCCATCGATGCGGGATGGATCTCCGAAGCGCACAAGATCGGCCAGACAGGAAAGAGCGTCAGGCCGCGTTTCTACCTGGCCTGCGGCGTCTCAGGGGCCGTCCAGCACACTGTCGGCATGATCAACTCTGAGTTGGTCATCGCCATCAACAAGGACCCCAAGGCGGAGATTTTCAGTGTTGCGGATTACGGGATCGTTGGCGATCTTGCTGAAGTGGTTCCGGCCATTATAGCAGAATTAAAAAGCCTCAAATCCTAATCTTTGCATCAGCTGCAGGCACTTATCCTTGAGGTTGTTTCAGGGATATATCTAAAATTTTTACCGGTTTATCAAACGTCTTCCAGCCATGGCGCTCGCCTGAAGGGATGAAATAGCACTCATTTGCGGTCAGCAATCGGCGTTCTTTACCCACAAACATCTCTATCCGGCCTTCCAGGACAATACCGCACTGATCAAAAGGGTGTTCGTGTCCGGTATCTTCCTCTCCCTGACCTATCTGCATGCAGACCATGATCAGATTGTCCCCCATTTCCGCCTTGCTCATAATACCGGGCCTGAACTCCTCCAATTGCAAGGCGCCCAAGTTCCAAAAAGCCATTGCCTTCCTCCTTTAGCCGCGTTGGCCCGAAAGCGAAGTGGCTCGCTATTTGCCATCAAGTGCATCCAATTGTCCGGCTTGTTTAAGTTTATCAACATCAATCTTATCTTGTAACCTTCCGCTCGCTTCTTTTGATCGAATGAGGTCAGATCGGGAAATGAAATAGATTCTAAGATCACCCAATTCAACAACTTCACGATTTTCCCACGCCTGATCAAATTCGACTCCCGGAATCGACATCATGATATCGACTCTCAAAGGAGGCCTTCCCATTTGATAAAAGTATCCTTTTTGTGAAAAATCCTTGGAAGTCAGATTTTCAAGCGGTGCACCAAATTCCTTTAGGGCCTTATAAACAGCACTTGCATTATCCTGGTCAGTGGCTATAAACACATCAAGATCTTTAGTGAACCGAGGCTCGCTGTATTTCATTACTGCGTATCCGCCCACTACGAGATACCGGATTTTATATTTTTTGAAAATTTTCAACAGTTCTTTGAAGTCTGAGCTCGTCAGCATTTTTTCCTCTAACCAAAAAATAATCATTTACCATAGCAGTCACTGCTTCAAAAATGGCGATATCTCCTTGGGATTGCCAGAAACGAATATCAAATGAACGCCTGTCTTCGGATATGCGTTGATAATTTTCTTCAATCTTATTCATTTCTTATCCTTACCATCGGTAATCCACCAGGCATCACAATTCAAACTCGTCGTTATAGAAAAAAGAGTCCCTTTGCACCGTTACTGATTGAAAGGCGTCCACATCGTCCAGAAAATCAAGATAGGCCTCAAGGTCCGCCGAGTTCTTTAAGCCGGGTTGGTTCAGTGCG
Source organism: Deltaproteobacteria bacterium (assembly GCA_021737785.1). NCBI lineage: Bacteria > Pseudomonadati > Myxococcota > Myxococcia > Deltaproteobacteria bacterium. Next base: position 135,441 of record JAIPDI010000002.1, on the reverse strand, counting down.
GGATGACATGAACTCGGGAGACTCCACTGAAGGTCGTTGTCAAGGTCAAGCATGTTTTTCCATCCCTTTCTCGCCGACAATCTCATAAAGTGTCTCTAATTGACCATGCTTTTCAAAATACTCTCTGATCTCTGCCATATTTATATCGGGCAGGCGAAGCAGATACTCGATGTCGGCCATCTCCCTCAGCCTTCTGGCGGGGTCATTCCTGATGGCAAAGACCTTGAGTGCCACCAGATGCTCCGGTTTTACCACAGGTATGGCCAGCCTACCCAGGACCGGCATCTCCCGAGCTTCTGTAAAAATGGTATCTGCTGTCCGGCCTGTCACATAGACAAAATCAATTCGACCGAGGCCTGACAGTTTATGCACATGGTTAGAGTAGCCCGTTGATCGATGGAGGGTCTTAAATCCCAGGGATTCAAGATAGGTGATGACTTTTTCCTGGTCTTCCCTCCTCACAATGAAGTCAATATCCCCTGTAGCTCTCATATATCCATAAGCATTCAAGGCAAAGGCGCCTATCAGCGCATGGTCCACTTCATGCTCTTGAAAAAAGTCGGCCAAGAGCTTGAACACATCCTTGAACTTCACTGCGAACTCCTTATATCGAACGCCCCGAGTAGTGGCTGCACGTTGAAGATCTAATCCTTCACAGGATGAAGATATTTCTGAAACCTGAAGCCCGAAACCTTGTTGCGGCAGCAGGACTGAACTATCAAATATCTTTGATATAACTACACTTCTATCCAGTTTATCATGTCTGTATTGGATACTCAAGGAGATTCCAATCGGTTCATCGAACCCATGAGAAACCGGGCAGTTCGGATGGGTCGTCTATGTGGTAAAGACAGTCGAGGCAAAGCTGACTGCGGAGCGGGTGGGGGCCTCGTGCCAAATCTCATAATGGAGGACTTCCCCCCGGCATTCCGGCAGGATCTCAAGGAGGCATGCAAGGGCGGAAAACCCGCAGACATTGAAGCGATCCCTGACGTCCCTGGATTCTTCCCAGAAGCCGTCCGCATCGCGTCTGGTAAGATGTTTGAGGAGATTCTGATCGTGTGTCCTCGCCTGATTCTCCATGGCAGCGGCCGGCAGGTCATGGCCGAATTTGGGTCCGATGTGGAAAAAATCGACTCCCGCCACGATCAGGGTATCCTGTTCCGGTTCATGGAGCAGCCTCCGCAAGGTTTCGAGAAAAGGGCCTGCGGTCTCCTGATAGGCCTGTCTGCCGTATTCGGGGATGCCTGTCTGAAGAGACCCGCAAAGGATCGGGACGACCTCAACCGGGTGGTCGTTGAGGAGGTGTTGCACAAAGATGATCTGGAATTCGATGGAGTGTTCTGACCGATGGACAAAATCGTCCGGGGCGATGATGTTCCGGCCGGATTCCCGCAACCGGCCGACGGCCTCCTGATCGGCCCGGGCAATGCCCAGGGGGGTCTCGAAATCCTTGTCAGTGATAGAGAAGAGGCCGTTCTGCAGGTGATGCCCGATGCCCAGAATGATGATCCGTGACGGAGCCACGCCGTTTAACATCTGATAGGCGGCCGAATATCCCCTGAACCCCACGGTAAGATCAACATGGGGGGCGATGAGCGCCACCATCCTCCCTTCAGGACCGGCCGAGGCCGGCAGGCTTTGCAGGATCTCATCGAGCCGATCCTTCAATTCCAGCGGGTTTTCCGGATAGCTTTTACCGCAATGGGAGCAGGGTCTCACGCGCCGGGAGGTGAAGTCGGCAATAATTGCATCTCTTGCCCTTTGATATCTCTCGGAATCGAGGAGGAAGGATTCATCCAGGTGGGTCATGAGACTGTTGATTTCATCCCTGCTCACCAGCATCCCTCCCTGATGCTGCATCAGTACGGTTTGCAGGTCTCTCAGCGTCATGGCCCCGTCCAAGAGGGCCATGATCCGGTAGAGAGGGAGCCCCACGGCCTTTCCCTCATCAACCAGGCCCAAGGAGTCCCGGATGAGGACAAACTGCTGACCCTGGTGCTGAATCGGGAAAAATTCCAGGTCGCGTCTGATACGGAGAAGGTTCATAGGAAGTGCCTAAAGTGTCTAAAGTACGCTAAAGTGCCTAAAATTATAAGTGATCAAAAGGCTCACGACTGAATCCCGGATGAGAGGTCTACAGGTTTTCGTTTCTGGTTATTGAGATGATACAAAAGACTTAAGAATAAGTCCTCTCCCTAAACTTTTGGCATTTTAGGCACTGCCCTTAATGTTCCCTCCCCGCGATCCGTCGAATGGCGCGGGCCGTTATCTCCATCTCCTCAAGAGTATTGAAGTACCCCATACTGAGCCGGACCGTACCCTCGGGGAAGGTCTTCAGGGTCTTGTGGGCAATGGGCGCACAGTGAAGCCCGGTTCTTACCAGGATATCGTATTCGGTGCTCAGGATGTTTCCGACCTCGGCCGGGTAGACATCCTCTTCCATGAGTTCCAGATTGACCGATCCGCACCCGCCGTAATCATACCGGTCGCCTTCCGGAAGGAGGCTGTCAAAGGTGAGGGAGAGGGTAGAGGTCTGTGCTTCAGCATTCAATGGTCCGTAAATGGTTAATCCGGCCACATCATAAAGGGCCGAAAGGAGTGCCTTGGTAAGGGCCTTCTCATGCTCCCGAATGGTTTCCACGCCGGTTTCAAGTATGAACTCTACGGCCGCGCCCAGGCCGGCAAGCCCTACATTGTTGCGGGTCCCGCTTTCCAGTATATCAGGAAAAAAATCGGGTTGCAGCTCATTTTCCGAGACGCTTCCGGTACCGCCTCTTACCAATGGTCTGATGCTCATCCCCTCCCGGATGTACAGCCCGCCCGTTCCCTGGGGCCCCAGGAGGGCCTTATGGCCTGTAAAGGCCAGAAAATCAATGCCGGCATCCTCAACGTCAATGGGAAAACACCCGGCGGTCTGGGCCGCATCCACAAGAAGCGGGATATCGCCGATGGCCTGTTTGATCGCCTTTACATCCTGAATGGTTCCGCACACATTGGATGCGTGGTTGAGGATCATGAGTGCGGTGCTTTCCTGAATCAGAGGCGGGAGCGTCTCCGGATCCAGGCGACCCCGGAGGTCGCATGCCGCGATGGTGAGATGGATGATCCCCTCAGCCTCCAAATAACGGAGGGGCCGGAGGACCGAATTATGCTCCATGGAAGTGGTGATGACGTGATCGCCCGGATTGAGAAAGCCGGATATGACCGTGTTCAGGGCCTCTGTGACATTCAGGGTAAAGACGATCCGATTGGGGTCGGCGACATTAAAAAGGGTTGCCAGACTTTTCCTGGCATTTTCTATAATGCGGCCGGCCTCCACCGCCTTCCGGTGTCCGGCCCGGCCCGGGTTGGCCCCTATCTCGGTCATGAAGCGGACCATCGCCTCCATCACCTGAGGGGGCTTTGGAAAAGAGGTGGCGGCATTATCGAGGTAGATGAAGCGTTTCATGCTGGACCCTGGATACTGGATGCTGGATGCTGGATGCTGGATCCTGCTTCTCCTCTACTGCTTACTCCCTACTCCCTGCTCCCCGCAGCTTTTCTGTGGCCTCCTCATCGACCTGAAGGGTCGCGGGATCAATGACCACGCCGTAGTCCTCACGGGCACTGTCAACGCTGACATACCCGTCGATCACATCCGCTTCCACCTGTTCCGGAGGCCGTTTCAACGGATCGCCGAATCCGCCGCCCCCTGCAGCATCCATGGTGACCCGGTCCCCCGGGCCGAATTGAGACAATCCGTAGGGATTTCCGTCAGCATCGTTGATCAGAAACCGGGCCTTGGCGCCGTCCCTGCCGCTGAACAGACCCTCGGGAGGATAGCGGAATCTCCCGGACTGGATGCCCAGGTTCACCGGGGGAATAGGGGCATATTCATCATCAGGGACCCGGAAAAGGACTCTTCTTCCCAGGCCGCCCCTCTGCTTTCCCGGCCCCCCGGAATCGGTCAGCAGTTCCCTCTTCTCCACGATCAGGGGGGTATCGCTCTCAAATATTTCCACCGGCGTATTGGCCCCGTTGGCCGGGAAGATGTAGTCGTAGTACCCGTCATTGCGGGCGCTCGCCCCCATGCCGCCCCCCCGGATGATGACGGCGTGCCAGGGGGTCGCGTCATGTCGTTTGCCGTAGAACACATTCATGGTGGCCGGGGTTCCGCCGCTCCCGGCAATGACCCGTTCCGGAAGGGCATCGGCCATGGCCCGGTAGATGATTTCCGTCATAAAATGGCCGATCTGCATTCGGGCCGCCACGGCTGCGGGGAACCGGCAGTTGACCACGCTCCCCTCCGGCGCGGTCATGGTGATGGGCACGGCGCATCCGTCGTTATTGGGGATGTCCGGATCGAACATGCTCTTCATGGCCATGAACACATAGGCATAGGTAAAGTTGTAGACCACGTTGCCTCCCCAGTCCACCTGAGGCGAAGAACCGGCAAGGTCCACATGGATGGCGTCGCCTGACACGTGAACGGCCGCCTTGATGACCACGTCTTTCTTCCCCTCCATCTGCTCTACGATCCCCTCTGCCCGGTAGATGCCGTCCGGCACCTTCTGGATGGCGTCGCGCATGCTTTTCTCTGTGCGGCCGATAATTTCATCCGCCAGGTCATCCAGGCCGTCCAGGTGATATTCATCCAGCATCTGGCAGATCTTTTCAGCGCACACATGATTGGCCGCGATCTGCGAGCGGATGTCTCCGGTCACCTCGTCGGGCGTACGGACATTCCAGCGGATCATATCGACGACCGCCTGGTTGGGGACGCCCCCTGCCTCCAGTTTCACCAGGGGGATGAAGAGACCGTCTTCAAATACGTCATGGTTGTCGGAAGATACCCTCCCCCCGATGTCGGAGTGGTGGAACACGCAGGCGGTCCATCCGGTGAGTCGGTCCCTGTGAAAGATGGGACTCATGACGCAGACATCGTTCAGGTGGCCGGCCAGGGCCCAGGGGTCGTTGGTGATATATACGTCGCCCGGCCCGAAGCTGTCCGGCGGGAGGTCGTTGACCAGCTTCTTGATCCCCAGGGCCATGGCCCCGGACTGACCCGGGGTGGCAAAGGACCCCTGCGCCAGTTCTCTCCCCTTCCGGTCCGTAAACATGCAGGTGTAGTCGTGGGCGTCTCTGAGCAGGCTCGAAAAAGCCGTTCGTGCCACCGAACTGTCGGCCTCGTCCACGATGGAGATCAACCGGCGCCAGAGTATCTCTAAGGTGATGGGATCAAATGTCTGCCCCATATCTTCCTCCTTCAATTTCATCCACGGATTTCACAGATTCTTTCCCGTTCTCAGTTCCGCGTTCCGAGCTCTGCGTTCACACTTTGTCAATCAATCCCCCAATTCAATCCACAGAAACCCGTATTCATCCACGGAAACAGCGGCGTCTTCTCCGACGATGACGGTGGATTCCCTCTCCTCGATAATGGCCGGGCCCTGGAAGTTAGCTCCGGGGAACAGCCTGTACCGGTCATAGACGGTGTAGGGGATAAAGTCTTTGACCAGGCCGGAATAGGCCGGGCGTCGGCCTTTTACGGCAGCTTCGAGGGAGGTTCGGTCGGTTTTCATTTTCGGCAGCTGAAGGAGCCGTTCAGGAAGACTGGCCCGTACCTTGAAATTGATGAACTCCACCGGGGAATCCGGATAGGTCCTGCCGTAGAGCCTTTTGTAGATCTCATCGAACCGCTTTCTTACGTCCTCCCTGTTCACCTCGGTGAAACGTCTTTCAGGTATGGGAATGGTGGTCTCAGACCCCTGGCCTACAAAGCGGGCATCCACGGAACGCTCGAATCGGATATCTTCGGCCTCTCCTGATTTCTGAAGGGTCCTTGCCCCCTCGGTCTCCATCTGCTGATAGATCTTCTCGATCTCGCTGAAATCCGCCTCTTTCAGCGGGACCTTGTGGCTCCTCACCATATCGAAGGCCCTGGGCGCGGTAAAAAATCCGAGCGCCGAGCCCACGCCCGCATTGGGCGGCACCAGGAGTCTCGGGGCGCCCAGCTTTTTCGCCAGTCCATAGCCATGCACCGGACCGGCCCCGCCAAAGGCCACCACGGTCACGATTTTGGGGTTGCCGCCCTTTTCGGCGATATGGGTCTTGGCTGCCCCGGCCATGGTCTCGTTGATGAGATCGTGGATGCCCCATACGGCCTGAATAAACGAAACCCCGAGGGGCCCGGCGATCTTTTCTTCAATGCCGCGTTGAGCCGCCTTCCTGTCTAGTCTCATCTCCCCGCCGAGGAAGTAATTTTCGTCCAGATAACCCAGAAGGAGGTCTGCGTCAGTAATCCCCGGTTCGGTCCCGCCCCTGGCATAACAGATGGGGCCGGGATCGGCACCGGAACTCTCGGGTCCCACCTGGAGGGTTCCCATCTTGCTGACCTTGGCGATGCTCCCGCCGCCGGCCCCGATCTCCATGAGATCCACGACCGGGACCTGGATGGTCAAACCGCTCCCCTTCATGAACCTCTGGACCCGGCCCACCTCAAAGGTGGGGACCACGCCGGCCACCCCTTTCTGGATCAGGCACGACTTGGCCGTGGTGCCGCCCATATCAAAACAGAACATCTCGGAAATATCGAACAGCTTCCCATAGTACTGCCCGGAGATGACTGCGGCCGTGGGGCCTGACTCGATGATCCGGACGGGAAATTCCGCGGCGGTCTCGATGGAGGTGATGCCCCCGCTGGAGAGCATGATGAAAAGCTTTCCTTCAAAACCGATGGATGACAGCCTTCCGGACAGACGGGAGAGGTAACGGCCGGTCAGTGGCTTGACATAGGCGTTGGTGGCCGTGGTGCTGGTCCGCTCATATTCCCGGATCTGGGGGAGGACCTCATAGGAGATGGAAACGGAGAGGTCAGGCGCCTCCTCTGTGATGATCTCTTTGATCATGAGTTCGTGGGCCGGGTTTTCAAAGGAGTTGAGGAGACACACGGCAATGGACTCCACGCCCATATGGATGAGTCTGCGCACCGCGTCCCTGGCCTCTGCCCGGTCCAGGGGGTGGATGACCGTCCCGTCACTTCTGACCCTCTCATCCACCTCCAGGCGAAATCGTCTGGGGATCAGGGGTTTGGGGAATTCCGCAAATACGTCATAGGGGGCGTAGCGGATCTCCCTCCCCAACTCCAGGACATCCCTGAAGCCTTTAGTGGTGATGAGCCCGGTCCTGGCGCCCTTTCTCTCGATAATGGAATTGATGACCAGAGTGGTGCCGTGAATCACCTCGTCCAGTTCCTGTACAAAACCCGAGGCCATCTGCTCCAGCTGCCGGATCCCCTGTTCCACCGCGTCCGAGGGGTCGGCCGGGGTGGTCAGACATTTGTTGATTTTGATATCGCCCGTCCGGTCGTTGAGCAGCACAAAGTCGGTAAAGGTGCCGCCGATGTCGCAGCCTAAGCGATAAAACCTGTCAGACATTCATTCCTCCCACATTGAAACTGGATACTGGATATCCCTGTAATTGAAAATTGAAGAATGAAGAGTGAAGAGTCTAAGAACTGTCTGCCGGCCTCTGACTCCCGACTACTTCCGCTCTTTAAGCGCCGTCAAAATCTTCTCCGGGGTGATGGGGAGGGCTCGGATGCGGACGCCGATGGCGTCATAGACGGCATTGGCAATGGCCGGGGCCGTGGGGACCAGCCCGGGTTCGCCCACGCCCTTGGCGCCATAGGGACCGTCCGGATCCCCCGGTTCCACAATGACCGGTTCAATGGGGATCACGTCCATGGCGGTCAGCATCTGGTAGTCCCGAAAAGAGGGGTTCATGACCCTCCCGTTCCGGACCTTGATCTCTTCTGTCAGACCGTAGCCCACGCCTGTGTAGGCGGCGCCATAGATCTGGCCCAGCAGGAGGGTCGGGTTCATGGCCTTGCCCACGTCGTGGGCCGCCACCAGCTTGAGGATCTTGACCTCTCCGGTCTCTTCATCCACCTCCACCTCCACCCCGGAGGCTCCGAAGGCATAGGTCATGGAGAGGTTGCCCATCATGTCGCGGTTCAGCATCTCCGTGGGCGGGTCATAAAAGGCCTCGGCCGCCACCACCCGGCTCTGGCCGATCCCCACATGAAGGCCGTTTTGCAGAATCGCGGCAATGGGAACTTTAAAGTACGGGTGTTCCGGCGCCCTTTTGGGAAAGATCATCCGGTCCCTGATGTCCATATCTTCCGGATCGGCGATCAGCCCATAATCCAGGTCCGGTTCCACAAATTCCGGGTCCTTCCGCTTCATCCGCTTGAAATTTGCCTTGACGATCTTGGGGATCAGTTCCACCGCCATATCGAGGATCTGTCTTTTCGCCTTTCCGCAGGCGATACGCGCGGCGTTGCCTGCCATAAAGGTGTGACGGCTGGCGTGGGTTCCGGCATCCCAGAGGGCAAGGGCCGTATCCCCGAAAGTCAGGAAGATGTCTTCGGGCCTTACCCCCAGGGCCTCGGCAACGATCTGGGAGATGACGGTCGGCGATCCCTGGCCCTGATCGGTCCCGCTCTCGATGACGTCCACGTGTCCGAATTCATCCAACTTCAGCATGATGCCGTGGCCGTCCGATTTGGTGACCCTGGCACCCCCGGCCACATGAATGAGGGAGGCCATGCCCAGGCCGCGGCCCTTTTGCTTCCCCCGTTTTTCGTCCCACCGGAGTTTTTCCTTTACGGCCGTGATGCATTCCTCAAAGCCGCAGGAGGTGATCTTGAGCTTCATGGGGGTCTCGTCGCCCGGGCGGTTGCGGTTGATGAACCTGAAGTCGGCAGGATCGATACCTGCCGCTTCAGCCAGGGAATCCATGGAAGTCTCCACGGCAAAGGTGGCCTGGGGATTGCCGTATCCCCTCATGGCCTGGGCATAGATATTGTTGGTATAGACGCAGGTGGCCTTGAAATAGACATTGGGAACCCGGTAGAGGGACGACATGGGCATGATCATCACGGATGGGGTGGTGGCCCCCCAGGAGGTGTAGGCCCCGTTATCCAGGATGGCCTCGCAATGCCTGAATATAAGTCTTCCTTCCTTGTCGCATCCCTGCTCGATGGTAAAGACCGCAGGTTGCCTTGGCGGCAGGGCAAAGAATTCCTCCTCCCGGTCAAAGATGATTTTGACGGGTTTGCGGGTTTTGAGGGCAAGCTGGATGGCGATAAATTCATATATGTCGGTATCCAGCTTGGTCCCGAAGCTTCCTCCCACCACCGGGTTCACGACCCGGATCTTTTTCCCGGCCAGGCCGATCCGTTCGAAATACTCGGAGATCCTGCTGATGTGGCCGAAGATGACATTGGTCTGGTCATAAAGGGTCAGGTGGTTGTTCTGGTCAAACTCGGCAACGCACCCGCTCGTCCCCATGCAGCACTGATTGACCCAGGTGGTGCTCACCGTGTCTTTGGTGATGCAGGCGGCATCCTTTCGGGCCTGTTCCATATCCCCCACCGCGAATTTCCAGGGAAGGGGAAGGATGTTGCTCTTAAGGGGCCGGCCCCTGGCATCTGTCTCGTGAATCAGAGGCGCTCCCTCTTTCATGGCCTCGAACGGATCAAACACTGCAGGAAGCTTTTCGTATTCCACCTCAATGAGGCTGAGGGCTTCCTCTGCGATTTCGGGGCTGATGGCCGCGACCGCCGCCACCTCATCCCTGAACTGGCGGACCACATCCTTTTTGAGCACGGTCTGGTCCTTTAAAAATCCGACCCTTACGTCGGGAATATCCTGTCCGGTCAGGACGGCCCTGACCCCCTGGAGCCGTTCGGCCCGGGACGTATCGATGTGCTTGATCCTGGCATGGGCATGGGCGCTGTAAAGTATTTTCCCGTAAAGCATTCCGGGACGTTTCAGGTCGTTGATGTAGACCGCCTTGCCGGTCACCTTGTCCGCCTCGATGGTCCTGGGGATGCTCTTTCCTACAAAGAGATTGTCAGGCATCTTCTCCTCCATTTCTATTTGTCCGCCCCGGCGGCCATTTCTATCGACTCGACAATCTGCACATATCCGGTGCAGCGGCAGAAATTGCCTGAAATGCTTTTCCTGATGTCGTCTTCATTCGGGGCAGGGTTCTCGTCCAGGAGGGCCTTCGCAGACATGATCATCCCGGAGGTACAGAAGCCGCACTGGACCCCGTTATTTTCCAAGAAAGCCTTTTGTATGGGATGAAGAGCGCCGTCCTGCGCTGCAACCCCCTCGATAGTGGTGATGGTCTTTCCTTCTGCTTCGGGGACAGGATAGAGGCATGAATTGACAGCCTGTCCATCCACGATGACCGTGCAGGCCCCGCACTCTCCCACGCCGCACCCTTCCTTGGCGCCCGTCAGTTCAAAGTATTCCCGCAGGGTTTTCAGAAGCGTCCAGGTCACCGGCACCTCGGCCGTGACAGGGTCCCCGTTCAGGATGAACGAAACCGATATCTTTTTCATGGCAGTCTCCTTGCAAAAGAGAGTTTTAAGTGATCTAAAGTGAACTAAAGTGACTTAAGTGGGTGGAAAGGACGTATTCGACCCAATTGACCAAAGGGACTGAAATTCGCGCCGTGGTTGTCAGACTTTGGGCCATTGTGTGTTCGTTAACTTTAGTCATTTCAGGCACTTTAAACTTTAGACACTTGTTCTTATCCGTTGGGCCGCCAGCCTCGCCATGCGGGGGACATAGGCCTCGATGATCTCGGCCCGATACCACGCCTCGCCCCTCAGACTGTCTCTGAGGGTGCAGCATTCGGTGGATGCCGCAATCCTCCCCGCCTCCGCCAGCACCGTGTCGTCCATGGGCTTTCCTGCCAGGAATTCCTCGGCCTTGTGGGCCCGGATCGGCGTGGGTGCGGCCACTGTCAGGGCGATCCTGGAGTCTGAAATCGTCCTCTTGTCGAGCCGCAGCGAGACAGCAATGCCCACGATGGGGAGATTCATGGCTTTTCTTCTGGACTGTTTCCAGTAGGCGCTTCCGAATCGTTCCATGTGAGCCGGTATCCGGATCTCGGTGACCACCTCGGTCTCTTTTCTAACCGTCTTGTAGGTACCGGTAAAAAATTCCGTAACAGGCACAACACGTTCTCCATCAGGGCCCTGCAGCAGGACCTGAGCGTCCAGCGCCAGGAGCGGACCGGCCGTGTCGGCCGAGGGGGCCGCATTGCAGATATTCCCGGCGAGGGTGGCCACATTGCGGACCTGGACCGAACCGATCCGGGAGGCCCCCTCATGGAGGGCCGTCAACTCCTTTTGAATCAGATCAGACTGCTCCAGCATCCTGTGGGTGGCGAGCGCCCCGATATGATAGCCCCCGTTCTTCCGGATATAGGAGAGATCCTTGAGACCCCTTAAGGAAATGAGCACCTCAGGGGCCCTTTTTGTATTCCGGATCTTGACCATTACATCGGTGCCCCCGGCGATCAGGGCTGCCTTGTGGCCGTATTCCCTGAGAAGAGTAAAGACCTCTTCCAGGCTTTCGGGTTTTCTGTAATCATAGTCGATCATTTCAACACCCCATAGAGAGTGAAAATTGATGTCTCGGAATTTTGTACAACTTATTGTAATCATATACTTTTTGATATCGGTTTTGAGTGCTCTGGATCTGGAATGATGGAATATTGGAATCATGGAATGTTGGGAATGAGAAGCGGAAGAAATCACATTCGAATTGTCTTGATTCCGTTAAGCCCATTATTCCAGTGTTCCAGCATTCCAACATTCCAGTTGTCCCTAATCCATCTCCCGGTTGTCGAATACCCGCTTGCTCTTTCTCTCCGATCTGGGCAATGCGCCGTATTCGAAAAGCGCAATCTCCGCGGTGACCATGATCTGCTTTTTGATCTCTGTCCGAATCTTCATGGCCAATTCCCCATCACGATCCGGACCCACCCCCTGGCCCCGTTCCACCTTGAGGGTCATGTAGTCTTTCCCGTCTGCTTTTCTTTCCAAGAAGATCTGATACTCGCTGCCGATCCCCTCCATTCCGGAAAGGGCGTGATCCACCTGGCCCGGATAGATGTTGACGGCCCTGAAGATGATCATATCATCGGAACGCCCCAGGAGACGATCGTGTCTGGGGAGGATGGAACCGCAGGGACACGGGCCCGGAATGATCTTGGTGAGGTCACGGGTCCGGTAACGGATCAGCGGCGCCGCCTCCTTTCTGAGGGTGGTTACCACCATCTCGCCTGTCTCCCCTTCAGGCACCGGCTCCAGGGTGTCCGGGTCCAGGATCTCCAGGATGTAATAATCGGCCCAGTAATGGATACCCGTGTGGAAGGGACAATCCAGGCCGGTGCCCGGGCCGTAGAGCTCTGTCATGCCCGGTATATCGAACATGTGTTCGATCCCCAGAAGGTCTCGGATACGCCTTCTCATGGCGTCGCTGGAGCGCTCGGAGCCGAATATCATTTTTTTCAGATGGATCTTGTCCCGGATACCCCGCTTATGGACCTCTTCCGCCATCAGAAGCCCCATGGACGCGGTGCAGCACATGACAGAGGTCTGAAGATCCACCAGGAACTGGCATTGCATGTCGAGGTTTCCGGGCCCGGCGGGAATGGCCATGGCCCCGAAGGTCTCGCATCCCATCTGGAAGCTGATGCCCGCTGTCCAGACCCCGTATCCCACGGCAATCTGGACCCGGTCTTCAGGGGTCAGCTCCGCCATCTCGTAGCAGCGGGCAAAGAAATGGCTCCAATCCTCGATATCTTTCCGGGTATAGCAGAGGATTTTCCGTTTTCCCGTGGTTCCCGACGATGCGTGAATCCGCACGACCTTTTCAAGGGGAACCGAGAGGAGGGGAAAGGGGTATCCTTCCTGCAGGTCCTTGGAGGTGGTGAAGGGAAGGCGCCTCAAATCATTGAGCGAACGGATATCCCCGGGCCTAACCCCGGCCTTGTCCAGTTTGTGTTTGTAGACAGGAGATCCGTTGTAGGCGTGCGCCACGGTCCACTTGAGTCCTTCCAATTGATGGGCCTTCAGTTCCTCCTCTGTCTTCATGTCAGGCATAAAGCGTTTCGGCATTTTTCAGTTCACCTCTATGTGATTTATGATTGTTGATTGTCGATTGATGATTGAACTTCTATTCCTAAGTGGACAAAAAGGAGTCCTGGAGCGATGCTAGCCAAAAAGTGCAAAACCGGTTTGCCTTTCTACTCCAAAAAGCCACTACGTCCTTTATTACTTCATCGCAACTGAACATCAGGGATTTTCCATCCGGGTCCCAATCAGCAATCATCAATTATCAATCAACAATCCTATTTCGCCATGTTCGGTATGATCAAAACGATATCCGGAAAAATAATCAAAATTATGATGCAGACGACGCAGGCCATGAGAAAATAACTCACACTCTTGAAGATGGTGCTGAGTTCGATTTCAGGGGCCAGGGCCTTTACCACGTATATGTTGACACCCACAGGGGGGGTGATGGCCCCCATGGTGGTGACCATGGTCAGCAGGATGGAATACCAGATGGGATCAAAGCCGAGCGCCATGCCCAGGGGAAAGAAAATGGGGATGGTCATGACCAGAAATCCGAGGGAGTCCACGAAGCAGCCTCCGATGAGATAGATGATGAGAATAAAGCTCAGGATGACATAAGGGGAGACCGGGAGGGAAGAGGCAACCTCGGCAATCATAAAGGGAATCCGGGTCACGGCCAGGAAGCGTCCGAAGATGATGGCCCCCGTGACCAGGAAAAAGACCATGCTTGTGATCTTAAGGCTCTCCATCATGGAGCTGACAAACTTTTTCCAGGTCAGTCTCCGTGTGATGACGGTAACGGCCAGGGCAAAGAAAACACCCACGGCCCCTGCCTCGGTAGGAGTGAAAAGCCCCGAATAGAGGCCCCCGATGACCAGCACGAAGATAACGAGGGCCTCCACGACTCCCCACAGGGATTTCCATTTTTCTTTCCAGCTTGTCTTTGGCGCTGCAGGACCGTACTGGGGATAGATCCGGCACAGCACGAAAATGGTGAGGACGAAAAGGAGCCCCAGGACAATGGCCGGAAGAATCCCGCCCAGGAAAAGGTCGATGATGGATTGTTCGGTCTGAAGCCCGATGACGATGAGGACCACACTGGGCGGCATGACCGTTCCCAGGGTGCCGCCGGTCACCACGGTCCCGCTGCTCAGCCGGGTGTCATAGTTGTACTTTTTCATCTGGGGAAGGGCCACGGTCCCCATGGTGGCGGCCGTTGCCGTATTGGAACCGCAGATGGCCGCAAAGAGTTCGTCGGCGCCGATGGTGGCAATGGCAAGCCCTCCCCGCCACTGACCCACCCATTTGTATGCCGCCGCGTATAGCCGCTCCGCAATCCCAGAGTTGAAGGCGATATATCCGAGCAGGATGAAGAGGGGAATCACGGTCAGGCCGTACTTGGAAAACGTCGTCCAGACATCCGTGGCCACCACGTTGATGGCAGCCTCGAAGGAAACCGCATACCAGAAACCGCAAAAGCCCACGATCCCCATGGCGAACCCCACGGGCATGCCGAGGAAAAACAGAACCAGAAGGAGAACCACAATGCCCAACAGCCCGACCAGGGTCATACTCATGGGGTGCCCTCCTTTGTCTGGGAAATGGAGCGCAGCAGATTTGTCAGAAAGATCAGGGAGAGGGTGGCGCAGCCCAGGGCTACGGCATAGACGAAGGGGTAGTAGACAATCCGCAGGGTCTCGGTGATCTCCCCGGTGTTCCGCAGGGTCGTGCCATACCGGGTAATCCGCCAGGCCACCAGCCCGAAAAAGACCATGCAGATGAGGTTATTGATACCCTCCAGTGCCCTCCGGGTCTTTGGAGAAAATCCCAGAACCAGGAGGTCAACCGAGATATGGCCTCGATGGAGTTGGGTGTATCCAAGGGCAAAGGCCGTCAGCACTGCCCCGAAATAGCCCATGAGTTCATAGGTGCCCTGGATCGGGACCCAAACGCTCCGCAGGAAGATATTGGCGCAGGTCAGAAAGATCATCACGATCAGCAAGCCGCACCCTATGGCCATGAGAAGGCGGTTGAGGGCCAGTGCGAATTTATTCAGAAATGCCATTTCTTTCCTCTGTAAAGACTCTTTCCCCTCATCCGCCGCCCTGCAAATGAATCCGCGTGTGCAGCGGGGAGAGGGGCAAGAGGAATGAGTGAGCTATTTGCCCTGGTGCTTCTTGCTGAAGGCCTTCATGTCGTCCACAATGGCCGCACCGGGGAGACCCTTGGCATTGGCGTTTTCGATCCACTTGGCGGTAATGGGGGCCATCTTCTCGTTCCAGAGGGCCATTTCAGCCGGGGGGAGTTCATAGATTTTGATATCGTAGTTTTCTTTGGACCAGGCAATGGACTTATTCACATGATCATCCATGTACTTGCCGGTCCATTCGGCCTGCTCCACCCTCAGGTCGTCAAAGACCTTTTTGACGTCTTCGGGCAGGCTGTTCCATTTGGCCATGTTCATCACCACGGCAAACGGGTAGATGGGACCGTTGAAGATGGTGACATTACGACAGAGTTCGGCATATTTGAAATCCATGAGGGTTTCGAGCGAGGAAACCGCCCCTTTCACCACCCCCTTCTGGAGGGCCTCCGGGGTCTCGGACTGGGGCATGCCCACAGGGGTGCCGCCCAGGGCCTTGAGCACCTCGGCCACGCCGCCCGATGCCCGCAGTTGGAGTCCCTTTAGGTCTGCGAGGGTGTGAACCGGCACGTTGGCGTAGATGTTGGCAGGGGCGCAGGCGAACATGGTGAGGACCTTGACCTTGGAGAATTCTTCTGGTTTGTATTTATCGTAGAGGTCCCAAAGAACCAGGCTGGCTACGGTGGCATTGGGGAAACCCATCGGAAGGGCCGTGGCGTTGGTCACGATGAACCGACCCGGCTGATAGGCCATGCACAGACAGCCGATGTCCGCGGTCCCTGAAATGACGCCATCCATCATCCCTTTGGCGTCCACGAGCGTCCCTCCCGGGAAGGTTTGGACGGCGACCTTTCCATCGGTCCGTTTTTCAACCTCGGTTTTCCACCGTTCCATCTGGACGCAGGGGAAGGTGGGGGCCGGCGGGAAGTTGGCATAGGTGAGTTTGATCGGTCCTGCTGTCGCACTTGCCGGCATCCAGGCCATTGTGAAGACGGCTGCCAGAAAAATTCCGGCCACGATGAATCCTAAACTTTTTTTCATGATTCAGACCTCCTTAATTAATATGGACGAGTTGTTAACCAAAAGCCAACGTGGACGCTGATTTTTCACCCCCTTTCTTGACTCCCGCTGTAACCGTGTGAAGTGCCTGAAGTTATAAGTGCCTAAGATGCCTAAAGTGATCTAAAGTGCCTAAACGCACAGTGCTAGAATCCGTTGACGAATATTCATTCTTCATTCTTCACTCTTCATTCTTCATTTAAAAGATGCTCGGTTCCCTGTACTCACCGAAGACGTCTCTGAACAGATGGGCCATCTCGCCCACGGTTGCGTAGGATTTGCAGCAGTCCACCAGATACGGCATGACATTTTTCTTTTGGCGGGCCGCCTCCTCCAGGGCCTTGAGGGATCGGCTTACAGCGGTGTTGTCCCTCTCCTGTTTGAGTTTTCGAAGCCGATCAATCTGGAGCTGGGCCCATGCGTCATTATACTCATGGAGTTCTACTTCCATATCAACACCTTCCGTATATTTGTTGACGCCGACCTTTATCACCTCCCCTGACTGAAGCTTCTTTTCAAATTCATAGGCCTGCCGCCCTACCTCCCTCTGAACATATCCCGAGGCCACCGCCTCCACCATGCCCCCCATCTTCTCCACCTTTTCCATCTCTTCCAGGATCTTCTCTTCCATCTGCTTGGTGAGGGTCTCCATAAAATACGAACCGGCAAGGGGGTCCACCGTATCCCGGAGACCGATCTCGTCCATGAGGATCTGGAAGGTGCGGAGGGACAGGAGGGCCGCGCGTTCAGTGGGAATGGTGTAGGCCTCGTCAAAGGAGCAGAGGGCCGTGGTCTGTGCCCCGGAAAGGGCCGCGGCCAGGGCATAATAGGCGCCGCGCATAATGTTGTTCTCAGGTTGCTGCTTGGTCATGCCCGAGCCTCCCCCGCCGAATATGCCTCGGAGAAAGAGGGCCTTTTCATTTTGAACCCCATATCGCTGCCGCAGGAGTTTGGCCCACAGCTTCCGGGCAGCCCTGAACTTGGCCACGGTCTCCCACAGATTTCCGTAGATATTCAGGTTGAATGAGAACCGGCCCACAAAATCCTCGGCCCTGTATCCACGGGCAACCACATTGTCGATATAGGCAAAGGCGATCATGAAGGCGTAGGAGATCTCCTGGGCCGGGGTGCAGCCGGACTCCCGGATATGATACCCGCAGATGGAAACCGGGTTGCACCTGGGGAGTTCCTTCATGGCGTATTCGATGGTGTCTCCGATCAGCCGCACGGCCGGTTCCACGGGATAGATCCATGCCCCCCGGCCGACGATTTCCTTGAGGATGTCATTCTGGGGGGTTGCGGAAATTTCCGTCTTTTGATACCCGAACCCCTCCGCCACGGACTGATACATGGCCAGCATGATGGATGCGACCGCATTGATGGTGAGTCCGCTCCCGATGCGGTTGAGTTGAATGTCCTTGAAGGCGATCTCGAAATCCCTCAGGGAGTCTACGGCCATCCCGACCCGCCCCACTTCACCTTCTGCCATCTCGTCATCGGAATCGTAGCCCATCTGTGTGGGAAGGTCAAAGGCCACATTGAGACCGGTCTGGCCGTGGGAGATCATCAGCTTGAACCGCTCGTTGGTCTCCTCGGGCGTGCCGAATCCGGTATACTGCCGGGTGGTCCAGTTACGGCTTCTGTAACCCAACGGATGGATGCTTCGGGTAAAAGGGAATTCTCCGGCCTCCCCTAAATCGCTCTGGTAATCGAAGCCGATTTCCTCGAGATCTTTAGGCGTATAGACCGGCTTCACCTTGATGCCGGACTGCAAAAGGACCTCCTTGATGGCATCCTTCTCATCTTTGATATATGTTGCTACTCCCATGTCCGCCTCTCCTGTCAGATGTTGGAGGTTATGTAATGTGGAAGCGCTTTTCGGCTTTCCGGATCAGGGGCATGTCACCTGGCAGGCACATGTTTTTCAATGAACTCCACGATTTCATTGAAATAGCTGCCACCGGGAAATATTCCTTCGACCCCCATCTCTTTCAGGGCAGGAACATCTTTATTGGGGATGACCCCCCCCACCGCCACCAGCTTGTTGTCCAGGCCCTGTTCCCTTACCATGCCCATCAGTTTTTTGCAGATCGGGATGTGGGCCCCGGACATGATCGACAGGCCGATGACATCCACATCCTCCTGAACCGCCTGATTCACGATGCTGGCCACGGTCTGATGAAGGCCGGTGTAAATGACCTCCATCCCGGCCTCCCGCATCGCATGGGCGACCACCTTGGCCCCCCGGTCGTGACCGTCAAGGCCCGGCTTGGCCAACAGGACGCGTATTTTTCTCTCTGCCATTGCTAAGAACTCCTTGATTAAATTTAGCGATTCAGGAATTTAAGAACCATCAGATTCTGGAATTCAGGAATTCATGTCCCCAAAAAGGAGCATATTTAATTCCTCAATTCCCAATTCCTCAGTTCCCCGCCATATCAAATTCCTTCAGGACAATCTCCTGTCCCCGCAGGATGTGTTCTTTCACCAATTCTTCCACACCATCAGCGTCCCTCCCCTTTATGGCCTCCAGCATCAACCGGTGATCCGTGTTACTCAACTCGGCCATGGCCTTCACCTTGAGGATAACCAGCCTGTAACGGTATATGTAGTCTCTCAGATCATTGATCATCTTTGTCAGTCGAGGGCTGCGGCTGAGGCCATAGAGAAGATCGTGGAATTCCGTATTGATCTGAGGCAGCGGCCCCAGGTCCCCGCTATCCAGGAACTGCTGGTATTCCTCGAGTTTATCCTCCAGGGGTTGCAGTTCACCCTCCACGTGACGGATGGCCGCCAGCCTTGCCGCATAGCTTTCCAGCACACTCCGGATGCCGAAGGTCTCCTCGATATCTGCACGGCCCAGACCGGCCACAAAGAAACCCCGCTTCGGGTCCTGTCTAAGCAGCCCCTCCCGTTCCAGCTTGTGAATCGCTTCCCTTACCGGCGTGCGGCTGATGCCTAGGGCAGTCGCCAGACGGGTTTCCACTACGCGACTGCCCGGGCTGAAGTCTCCCTGTACAATGGCGCGTTTGAGGGTTTCAAAGACAGACTGGCCTAACGATCTCCTCAGGGGCAACGATCTCAATCTTTCAAAAGGCGGATCTTCAATTTTATTTGCTTCAAGCATGGCAAATCAGAGTCCTGAATATATTTGGGGCTTCGCCCCGATCGAAAGAGTGGTTGCTGGGAACCGGAATGCTTTAGAATCTTTGATGGTAATCCCGCCTTGCGGGACACCATGCGGAGAAGTTGGTGCCTTATGAGTCAGCGCGCGCGGGTCTGCTTCTCCCGCCCATAAGGCGGGACAAAAACCCAGCAGCTGCGCTGGTTTAAATGCCGAATTGTCTGGCAATCGTCGTCTGGAGGACCTCATGGGTGCCGCCGCCATAGAGGAGAAACCGGTTGTCCCGGTAATATCTTTGAACGTTGTATTCCATGGAATAGCCGTATGCCCCATAGATCCGGGTCGCCTCGTCGCAGGCGCTGCAGGCCGATTCAACGGTAAAATATTTGGCCATGGAGGCCTCGTTCAGACAGGCCACCTTGTTGTCGATGAGATGGGTCACCTTGTAGGCCATGAGGCGGCCGGCCTCCAGGTTGACCGCCATATTGGCGATCTTGGCCTGAATGAGCTGGTATTTTCCGATCGGCTTCCCGAACTGCACCCGTTCCTTGCAATATTTGATGGAGTCATCCATGGCGGCCCGATGGAGACCGATGGCCAGGCAGGCGGTCATGATCCGGATCTCGGCCAGGATGGTGAGGAGAACATCCAGACCTTTCCCGAGTTCGCCCAGCATGTATTCGTTTGGGACGTGACAGTTGTTGAAATATATTTCGGAGAGCGAGGATGTCCGGGTGCCGAGAGTCTCGAATTTTTTGCTGTGAGAGAAGCCGGGCGTGTCGCTTGGGATGAGAACAAACATGAGGCCCTTCAATTTCTTGGCCGGGTCGGTCTGACAGAGGACCGTATGAAAATGGCCATAGGGTCCGCTGGTGGACCATGTCTTCATGCCGTTGACGACCCATCCGTCATCTACCTTTGTGGCCGATGTCCTGACCGCGCCCAGATCAGAGCCTGCCTCCGGCTCCGTCAACTGAAAGGCCCCGATCTTTTCCCCCTGCAGGGCGGGACGCAGATATTCATCGTGCATCTGGGGGGTCCCATAGAGGTAGAGGCCGTTGGTGGCCATGAGACACTGCATGGCGGTAGTTGCAGCCAGGCTCAAAAACCCCCTCGCCAGTTCTTCCATGGCAATGCAGTAGAGGGTTGTGTTTCCGTTCGAGCCCCCCACCTTTTTGGGATACCGGATGCCCAAGATCCCCATATCAGCGAGTTTCCGGAATAGATGAAATGGGAAATCCCCCTTTTCATCCAGCTCTCTGGCGACGGGGATGACTTCCTCATTCACAAACCTGGCCATGATTTTTCTATGGAGCGTTTCGATATCTGAACGTAACATGGTCTCCCCCTACTTGCGCTTGCTTTGCGAAACTGCCCGGGTCAATTCGGGAATCACCTGGTGAAGATCACCCACAATGCCCCAGTCCGCCACCTGAAAGATGGGCGCCCCCGCATCCTTGTTAATGGCAATGACATATCGGGAGCCCAGCATGCCGGCCCGGTGCTGGATGGCCCCGGATATGCCGCAGGCGATATAAATCTCGGGCCTGACGGTCTGTCCGGTCTGCCCCACCTGTCTTTCAACAGGGAGCCATCCCTCTTCCACGATGATCCGCGTGCCGGCCACCTCGCCGCCAAGGGCCGCTGCAAGGGAAAAAAGGGATTTCATGCCTGCCTCGGAACCGATGCCCCTCCCTCCGGCCACGATTACCCTGGCATTGTCCAGGCTGACCCCTTTTTTCTTTTCCTTGAACTGTTCGAGGACCTTTGTGCCGATTTCCTTTTCAGCCAGAGTGACCTTACACTTGATCACATCCCCTTTGGTGCGCCCTTTCTTAACCGCTTCCATCACACCGGGTCGAACCGTGGCCATCTGTGGTCTGGAATAGCGGTTGGCGATGGTGGCCATGACATTTCCGCCAAAGGCAGGCCGGGTCTGAAGGAGAATTCGTTCTTCCGGATCGATGGTCAGTTCCGTGCAGTCCGCGGTCAACCCCACGCCCGCGCGCCTGGAGAGACGAGGCCCCAGATCCCGACCGATATGGGTGGCCCCCATCAGGAGGATATTGGGCTTGTATTCCGTGACCAGGCCCCCCAGGACCTTGGTATAGGCGATGGTGCGGTAGTCTTTGAGGGCCTTGTGCTGGGCCAGGTAAACATGGTCCGCCCCGTATTCGAACAGGGCCTTGGTCAATCCGGATACCTTATGGCCCAGGAGCACGGCCGATATTTCCTGGCCCAGGTCTGCGGCAAGGGACTGGGCCTTGCCGAGGAGTTCGAGGGAGACGCGGCTCAGGGCGCCGTCGCGCTGTTCGGCAAAGACCCATACGCCCTTCCAGTCGCTGAAATCAGGGATGGCTCTGGGCTCGATGTCGGTCTGGATGGCCATCTGTTTGCAGACCGCGATACAGGCCCCGCATGAGGTGCAGTTCTCCAGGATATGGGCCTTGCCGTCTCGAAGTTCAACGGCCCCGTAGGGGCAGGCCTTTATGCAACGCTTGCATCCATTACAGAGATCGGTTTCAATCCAAACGGTCATGTGAGTGTCTCCTTAAAGAACGAATTCAGGAATTCCCCTATATAACGCCTTTCTCCTTCAACTTCCTCAATTCCTGGTCTGAGTACCCGAGCCGTTGTCCGTATATTTCAGGGTTGTGTTCTCCGAAACGGGGAGGGAAGGGGAGCCTGCGGTCCAGTTGCTCCAGAAATGGGGTCATGTTGGGGGGCGGCGGTAGCGTAATCTCCGTGCCGGTTTTCTTATCCGTGGCAAAAAGGAGGCGTCTTTCCACCAGGGGATCCGCAACCACCTCCGGGATGGTCTTGATCTTGCTGATAGGCAGGGTCAGGGAATTAAACAGGTCGATCAGTTCTTCCGAAGTATGCTGGCGGGTCACTTCATTGATGGTCCGATTCAGATTATCCACATCCTTTATTCTTCCTGCGTTTTTCTCATACTCAGGCTTGTCCAGCGATTGGAACATATCCAGGGAGACCATGGATTTCCATTGCCGGTCATTTCCGACAGCCATATAAACAAACCCGTTGCCGGTTTGGTATACCGAGACCGGGCAGAAGAATTCGTGGGTGTTTCCCCGTCGTGTGATCTTCTTCTTGAGGAGGGTGGTGAGGGTAATGGGCACGGTCATCCAGGATACGGAAGATTCGAACATGGACATGTGGATGCAGGACCCCTCACCCGTGGCCTGGCGTTTGAACAGGGCCTTCATGAGGAGCCCGTAGGAATGCTCGCTGGTCCCCATATCCGGGAGGGGGATGCCCAATACCTGGGGATCGCCGCCGGCCTCGCCGGTCAATTCCATGAGGCCCGATCGCGCCTGAAGGATGGGATCATAGGCCGCCTCGTTGCTGTCCGGGCCGAAACCGGTGACGCCGAGCCAGATGAGATCGGGTTTTACGCCCTTCAGGGTGTCGTAGTCGATCCCTAACTTCTTATAATTTCTGGGGAGCTGGTTGGTCGCGAAGATATCCACCTTCAACTCATTGATCAGGCGATGGAAGATCTTTTGGCCTTCCGGATCGGCGAGATTCAGGGTCAGGGCCTTTTTTCCGGCATTGATACAGAGGAAATAGGCGTTCATTCGCTCTTCGCCCAGGACATTTTCGCCGATCATCCGGTTGGGATCGCCGTATACAGGGTGTTCCAATCGAATGACCTGTATCCCGTCATGGGCCAGCCGGTAGGTCAAATAGGGGAGTACGGTTGCCTGTTCGAGGGATAAGACTTTGATATTCCTGAATAGATCCATTGAGGTCCTCCTTGCTGGCGTGACTCCCCGTCAATCGAAGGGTGGATGAGGAGATGCGATTCGGGTTTGGTCTTAGAGGGTTGTGTACTGTATACAATTGATCGTGTCAAGCGCTTTTTTCGTGTTCAGAAAGTTAAATAATGGACGTTTTTGCGCCCGGACAAACGCCGGACATTTCAACGCCGGCGCGGACGTGAACAGGAGGAAAATACTCCGGTGACAGGCATTCTGGGAATAGGACAAACGGGCGGGGATGGGGATGACAGACGGATCAGGATTCTGATTTGGAAGCCAGTTCCCTCAAAATGGCGGCATTTTCTTGAATCCGCTCCAGGTTTTTCTTGATATTTTTCTTATTCGGCCTTGCCTTGCGGGCACGGATGGCCTTGGTCTTTTTGCTGTTGGAAGCCATTGAGTTGATTCTCCTTTGTTATTCATTCATTGGTTAAACCATAAAAGTAGACGCTCACAGGGCCGGTGTCAAGCAGAAAGTTGCACACTCCAATCCCGCCCCGGCACCGCTATCGCCAGCAACAAAGACCAGAGGTCGGAAGTCAGACGTCAGAGGTCGGCAAAAACCCAACGAACTCAATAAACCCAACAAACCCAACGAACACCAAAAGTGACCCACCGGCAACGAGTACCCAGCAACGCGTAACGAGCAACGAACACCTGTTTCATGCAAGAATCTGCGCCAGGGACCGGGAGAGGGTGTCCAGGGCCGATTCGTCCGGAAGGGTGACGGTCATCTTCAGGCTGCCGTCTTCCCCCCTTTCCAGGCACTCGGTCAGCCTCCGCTTGAAGGCCTCGGCCATTTGAATGCTTTGCTCAGTCTCCTCCTTTCCGGAGAAGATCTCGCCGATAAATGAGAAGGCCGCGCCTAAAAGCTGTCCGCCTGCTGCTGAGATTCTTTCACGCCGCGCCAGGAGTTCGGCCTCTTTTTCAACGTCTTCCTTGAGGCTTTCATCGATTGCGGCATCCGGTTTTTGTCCCAAGAGTATTTCCAGGCGGTTCTTGAGTTCCTCTACGCCGGTCTGAAGATCTACGGCGGTTGCCTCTGACTCGGGGTCAAGGGCGGCCAGGAACAGGGCCTGCTTTGCCGAGAGGGTGCCGAGCAGGTTTTCTTCCAGGGTCCCTTCCGTAACCAGCAGAAATATCTGCACCGGCCGTTTCACAGCTATCGCAGGCATACGCGAGATGGTCCGGCCTCGATGGGTCCGGTTCTATGGTAACGACAGCCCCATCCAGGTGAAGCTGAAAAAGGTCCTTTGTGAGCGTTACCTGCTCTGTCAGATCGATATCGTACGTCCCGCCCGCCCGAATGAGTCTGGGACCGTTGGCGCCCAGCAGCTTGCAGGCCTGGGTGTAGGTCAGATGGGAAAGGGTATCTTTCAGACGGATCATGTTTTTCTCCTTCATTGTGGGCGGGTCCGGATGCAGGGCCTTTGCCGTCTTGGCCCCTGATACGATCCGATTCTTCTACCTGGCTGATGCCGGAATTTCAACAAAATAGTTGTTTCGCGTTTCGATAGGGCGCCGATGCGCTGATAGATATAATTCTGATAAGAAAATGCAAATTACATCAGTTTATCAATAAAAATAGCAACCTATTTCTCAAAAGAATATCAAAAAAATGCAGTTTTCAGAAACGCGCTGCGGGTTATGACCATATCTGCCAAACCCTTATGCCATAATCCAAATTCAGAGTGGCAAATAGGGGATTGCAAAGGAGGGACTGATGGACTGGGATGATGAATTCAATGCCGGATATGACGAGACGGCCCATGGCGTACACCGATCCGGCACCATGCCGGATGAGGCTTCCTCAGGCAGCCTCGATCCCTTGGAAATTTCAGACCTCGCCAGCGCCTATTTTTTGCTAAGCGACGATGCCCAGGATGAGATCACCGGGACCGGCAAAAAAAAGATGAAATGCCGGGCGTGCGGGCACCGATTCATGGGTGAGATCTATGACAGGTGCCCGGAGTGTTTCAGTCGGCATTGCATAGGAGACTTGCCCAAGGGCCGCTCCCCCCGGGCCGAAAAACACCGTACATATTCTCACTGTTGTTCCGTCGCAAGCCGATAGCGCCAGTATTCAGGACGACGTTTGAGGTGCGCAATGGCCACAATTCGAATTCGATCATGTTCCTCGGCGAATATAACGCCGTATGGAAACCGTTTCACGAGCTTCCGTCGAATGTCATCACCCAGAAGAGGATACGCTTTGGGATTGTCACATATCTGGATGACAGCCTCTTCAACGGCAGCAAGGAAAGAAAAACCAAGGTTCGACGATCTTTCTTCGTAAAATTTGGCTGCTTCTATCATTTCGGCATCTGCGTCTTCATGAAACGTCGCCTTTTTCATGAGATGGCTGCTCTCGCTCGTCGAAAAGTTTCCTCGGCTGGGATTTCTTTAGCCCGGCCCTCTCGCAATTCCCGTAGTCGTCGCTCGGCTTCGGCCACCCATAGAGCCAGGTTCTCTTCCTCAGACGGCGCATCCAGACTTAACAGGAGTTTCTTCGCAAGCCGTGCCCGCCCCTCCAGACTCAAATCCATTGCTTGAGATTCCAATTCTTCAATATTCTGTGACATGACGTCTTTCCCCCTCTCCAAAATATTATTGCCAAGGCCAGCCCTGATTTCGGATTCAAGGTCTGCCAATCACATCCTCCTCGAGTTCCGATTTTTCCTTGTGGCGTTGGGGAGCAGCAGCGCTCAATCCATCTCAGCAACTTCTGTTCTAAATATCCTCAACGAATGAGCGCCCTTAACCCTGCCTCGACAGCTTCTTTATTTGATCTTGCGCCGATGGCCTCTACAGCCTCTTCCAACAGGCGTTCATCCAATGCGAGGCTTGTCCTTCCTATTCCCTATTCCCTGCCATATCATGATGCCTCATCCGCGGCGATTTTTCGCATTTTGACGGCATACCCGGACTCCTTACCATTTTGCGTTTCGATAGGTGGCCGGTGTTCTGTTGGAGATAATCTTAAATAAGAAAACATAAATCCCACCAGTTTATCAACAAAAATAGCAACCTCTTTCTCATGAAAAACATCAAAAAAAATGCATTTTTCTAAAGTCTTTTTCTTTGCATTTCTACTCCCCCTTTTTTTTCATGAAAATTGATGCTGGGGTTAACCTGATCAATATTCCTTTACGGGGTCTGATTTCCCAGCAGGTCATAGCAGACCCTATCGGGAGTTATACGTGGGAATTTAGGCCCTTATTTCCGATAACCCTGTAGCAAATAACAAGAAAATCTGTTTCTATCTCAGCACGCCTTATTTCATAGGCTCACACGGAGCCACAAAGAATACAGAGAAAAGGCATGTTCCCGTTTCTTTACAAAAAAAATCCTTTGTGTGCTTTGGTGTCATTGTTTACCCCGTAGCTTCGGAAAATGGTACTGGGGTGTGAGTCCCGCGGCGGGATTGGTTGCGGGTATCCGCGTTAAATGAGTTTTTCATAAGACAACCTCCTGAATAGAGGTTGGATGAAGAGGACTCAATAAGGCCCAACAGTGGGACAGCGCACCGTGAAATTCCACCGGGTTCCGGATCCGCCAAAGCAATTGGGTTCCACGTGGACCATAATTTTGGTGGAATTCCCCGGTCCGAACTTAATGTGCGCGCTTCGCGTGCCGTTGGTTCCGATGCACTTTGAATCGAATATGGGTACGGGGTTGTTTTCGTAATAGATAGTGATCCGGTCTTCCTGGGTGAATGTTTCGTACTCAAACCAAAACCAACCGGAAGTCTGTCCCATTTCCACATAGTGCGTTTCCGCAGCGTCACTCCCCGCTTCAGTGAAGGTGCCGCAGGGCTTCGAGCCGCCGCCGAAATAGATGGAACTGCTCAACGTGTTGCTGTAGTTTCCCGCGGAATCAATTACGTACGCGTCGATATAGTGGTCTCCCGGTGTTGTGCCTTCGGTGAAATGGTAAGAACGCTGGAACTGTCCTGACCCTCCGGCGGGATATGTCTGGGACCACACGCCGATCCCAATTACGTGCGTTTCTACGTCGTCCTTTCCGTCAGGGTCATCGTAGTCGTAGTGGATAGTGAAACTCTCATCGTATGAATAGACTGCGGCAGGCGTCACGGTCAGATTGGATATGGTGGGCGGCTGATTCTGGGCCGGGGGTGACACAGTGATCGTAAGAGGGTCACTCATCACGTACCGGCCGAATTTATCCTTCACCTCGGCCCATGCCGTATGGGTACCTTCCATAAGGGTGAGTTTGTTATACGTGGCGCACGCGGCCCGCTGGTCACCCACAATAAGCGAACATGTGTCCACGATGCTATCCGGATAGTACGGATCATTAACAATAACCTGAAAGTCCACTTCCAGGGGTGCTTTGCCGGAAAGCGGGCTAGCCGTGAGCGATACGGAGATAGGGTTTTTCACACGTACCGCAGCGGAGCAGAACTTCAGGGACTCGAAATCCACCAGGCCGTTGGGATTTAGGTCATACGCGTGATAAAACCTGTAGGTGCCGACCGGGAGACCTTTAACGTTCAATTTCAGAACTTCCTGCGAGATCCATTCCTGCATGGCGTTGAACGAAGTATAGGTTTCATCACCCCATATACCGTGACTCCATTCGTTACGCGGCCAGCAACAGTGGCTGAACCAGTTAAAGGGGCCGTCCATAGGTGTGTTGACCACTACGAACCGGTCGCCTCCGCTACTGACGGTTTCAAAAATCTGATAGCCTATTCGTACCCTCAATTCATCGGTGGCATCCGTCTGTAATACCCAAGAGGTGTCGTCATCTCCTTGCACCTCTATCATGATACCGATTTTATGCTCCAGGTCGGATAATGGGCGCTCTCCTTTTTGCTGGAAGATGTCCGTAGGGCTCGGAACATCCTTTAGCTGAGACTGAACACCTGTGCTTTCTACCGGAATACCGTATTCCTCTGAAGAACAGACCGCAATGGTCAAAGAAACAACTATCACGGAAAGGAATAAAACAAAAAGGGGTTTCACACTATTATATGTCATGGTCCTATCTCCTGTGCTTTAATTCGACATTTTTATGTAAAAGGCCACTTTTTTGGAGTATTTTGGGGTGGAAAAAAGATTAATGTTTCGCTGTAGTGATATGAAATAGCTATCGAAAATACGATGAAATGCAGTCAAAGGTCACCTTTTTAAAAAATACCAGCAATTTTGGTAACTGTCAAGAATTTTGGTGAGCGGTCAATATGAAGAGTAAGGCAATTAGAACCAGATCACCACTGGGAAACAGAATTGGATGATGAAGGTCCTGTGGGGAAGTTGCGAAATTGGTCGCGGTAGGAATGCCGGTTACCCGGCACCCCCGGCACAGATCCGGACTTGAGGGACTACCTCATCCGGCTCCTGCCTCAGGTAATAACGCCAAAGCGCAACAAGTGGATAAGGATGACAGATACGAGCCGGTGGTATCCAGGAGGCGACTAAGCGTTTCATGCGGTCCCAGGTAAGGTGCTCCGCTTTGTCCTGGCTCCTTTTCCGATAAAGAATATAGTAGGTTTCGCCGATATTGATCTCATCCATCAAAAGAGGGCGCCCTGAGCTCTGCGTGTCAGAAAGGAATCTCTGAATCTTGGCATCCCTTCCCGCATTATGGATTTATTCCTCCTATTGCCTTCTACCACATGTGCCATTCAGTTGAAGTACGAAAAACATAAGGCGGCGAATAGTGGCACCATTTTTAAAAGGGACCACCCGGCGGAGCTGATTCATGAGCGGAGCAGCCCAAATTAGCGTCTTTTTAGGGCGTTGGAAGGAGTATTCGACCTTCGGGTGCCACAGATCCAATGAAAGCGGTATAAACCTTTCAAGCCAGGCGGAACACGAACTGTCCTTCTATTCGATCCCGGACCACCCTTTCGTCTTCTACCAGGTATTTCAGGTGGGCCAAGGCCTCTCCCGTGGCGAACCACTTCTGGGCTACGGGGAAGTCTTCCCAGCACCTGCAGTTGATATCCCAGGTCATTTCTGATGCGGTGTCGTAGGCGTTTCGGGGACCCTTTCCAAGGATGCTGAAAACCTCTTCCAGCCTCATTCGGTGGTGATGTTTGAGTTCCTCGATCCGCGTTCGGCAGTGCGAAAAAATTCGGCGATGCCCGGGAAGGACAATGTCAACATCCAGTTTGTAGATCTCGTCCAGGTTGGCCAGGTAGCTTCGAAGGGGCTGTGTCTCATCCGACCAGGACTGGATATTGGGGGTGATGTCCTCCAAAATGTGATCGCCCGATATCAGGATTTTCCGGTCCGGCTCATAGAGGCACATGTGCCCCCTGGTATGACCGGGCGTTGATATGCAGGTAAAGGCGTAGTCGCCGATCGACAGAATTTCCCCGCCATCCAGGAGCGTAAGGACATGGTTCAGCTTGGAACCATGGCGATGCCCTGGATGCCGTTCCAGGGCCCTCTGGGATTCCTCGACGCTAAACCCGTTTTCACATGCGTACTCCGCCATCCGCTCCCACACGCCACCCCTGGCTGCGCTTTCAGCGTCCGGCCGGTTGAAATAGATGGTCCGTGCGTCAGCGACCAGTCCCGGGACCAGGGCGAAGTGGTCCGCGTGAAGGTGGGTGACGAAAAAATCGGTCTCCTCCAGGTGCACGTTCAACGCCTTCAGGCCCGACTGCATGGCTTCCATGCACTCGTCCCGGTTGAGCCCCGTATCCACGATCAGATTCCGCCCTGCGTCTTTGATCACATATGAATTCACCGCCCTCAGGGGGTTCCCCGGAAGGGGGATCTCCATTCGATAAATATTGTCTGCCACTTCTTCAATGTGCGTCATTATTGCTCCATTAATTCCAAATTCGCAATTCCTCAATCCGCGATCACCAAATACATCCCCCCAGCATGACGCTATAATAATCATTCCGTTCAGCAGTGTCTTTTGGTTCGCCTTCTGGACGAGCAGAAAGTTCCCCGTTTACACCCAGGCAGGCAGCAAAATAGTATAAACGGTCAGCTCGATGTTATATTTTTTGACTCAACTCGATTTTCACCTTACCCGGTCCGGTTCTTGCCGCCCCGGGTCAGAAAGGCCTGGACATTGGGGTTTGTGGACTCCTTTTTGAGGCGTTTGGGGTCGCCGCCGGCGATCATGGTCCGGGTCTCCGCATCCAGGAAGATGCAGTTGTCGGCCACGGAAAAGATGCTGGGAAGCTCATGGGTCACCAGGACCATGGTGGTCCCGAGGCTGTCTCGGAGCTCTAAAATGAGGTCGTCCAGAAGGGAAGAGGTGACCGGATCGAGACCTGCCGATGGTTCGTCAAAGAAAAGGAATTTGGGGTCAAGGGCCAGGGCCCGGGCCACGCCGGCCCGCTTCCGCATGCCCCCGCTGATTTCCGCGGGATAATAATCTCCAAACCCGGCAAGCCCCACCAAAGAAAGCTTCAGCGCGGCCAGGTCCCTGATTTCCCTCGAAGGGAGATCTGTGAACTCATCCAGGGGAAGGCTGATGTTTTCAGCCAGTGTCATGGAGCTCCACAGGGCCCCGCTTTGATACACCACCCCGATGTTGCGGGCGAGACGATCCCGGGTCGCTTGCTCGGCCTCCCAGAAGCTGATGCCATCCAGGAAGACCTCTCCTTTGGAGGGTTCTTTTAGTCCGGTCAAGGACCGCATCACCGTGGTCTTGCCGCACCCGCTGCCCCCCATGAGCACAAAAATTTCCCCGCTCTGGACGGCGAAGTTGAGATCTTGCTGGATGACTTTGTCGCCATAGGCGATTTCCAGATCTTTGGCAATGATAGGGGCCTGAGAGGGCATGGGTTCTTCCTTCCCCGAAGATCCGGATCTTCAGGGGGTTCCCCTTTTAAGGGAAAGGACCTGGATCGAACCGGCCATCTCCCGGCTGAGGGCCTCGATGACCCGGCTGTGGGCCGCTGCCAGTTCCCTGTATCCGGGGCCGGCTGCAGATTGTAAGAATTGCGACTTCTTTGTCAGGCGCATCTCGTTGTCCTTCTTGTCGTATACGGTCCAGCGGGCCAGGAGCGAGACATCCGCATTGAGGGCGCCATCCAGGCGAATGACCTCCACCGCCACCTGCCAATCCATGGTCTCGGGGCCTCTGAACGGAAAAATGGTGAAGGAATCGGCGGGGAGGAGATAGGAGAGGTTTTCCACCAGGACACGGGTGAAGTTGTCTTTCAGGGGTTCGGCCCACTCGTCGAATCCGGCAAGATGGAGTTCGTTGCCGCCGACACGGGTCACGATCTGCTGACGGTCCAGATAGGCCGGAAACGCCACGGGCCCGATCCCTATGCTCGCACGGGGCTTAGAGGTCGTTCCCTGGGCTTCCTGGCCTGCGTTTTCAAGGGGGGTCAGAATGTAAAACCGCGCAGGGGCGCTGCTCGCACATGCCGTGAGCGCCATCAGCAGGAGAGCGATAACTGTGACGGTAATTTTACGAAACGGTTGCAGCATGATGTCATCTCCTTTTAGGCGCGCCCTTACCATAGAGGAGGGCGTCCGGGTGGCGCTCCAGATAATCTGCCAGGGAGCGGATGGAACGCGCCATGGTGGAAATCTCTCTTATTGTCTGATCCAACTCATACATCAGGGGCGAGTCCTTGCTGATGGTTTCTTTTGCCGCATCGAGCGTCTTTCTCCCGTGCTCCAGTGCCTCCCGGGCCTTTTCAAGGGTGGTCTCCATGCTGCGTGCCAAGTCCCCTGAACGGCCGTCGACGTTTTGAACCAGCTTCCGGGCGTCCTCCAGTGTGGTGTCCATGCGCGAGGCCAGGGGTTCCACATGGGCATCCACATCCTGTGCCAGCTTCTTGTATGCCGCGACCGTTTGATCGACGCTTACTGAAAGTGGTTCGATGCGGCTGTCCAGGTTGTTGATCAGTTTTCCGGCATCCTCAACCGTCTGCCTCAGGGCATGAAGGGCATTCGGGATGTCCGGCGATTCGACCAGTGCTTCAACGGCCTCGAATGCAGACAGGAGTTTGTTGATGATGTCTTCTACAGGGAGCCGCTGCATCACATCGGTGATCCGTTCGATGGGAGAGGGGATCGTGGGGATTTCCGGATATTCGGTCTCTATTCCGGACGTCCGAACAGGTGTGTCGGGGTAAAACCCGAGGCCGACCATGAGCTGACCGGTCACCAGACTCCCCATAGTCAGTTGCGCCCTGAACCCACGGTCTATGAGCTGTGGCAGGGAGATTCGGATATCCAGCCTTCGTTTTTCGTGTACCATTTTTACCAGGGCGGGGTCGATCTCTATAATTACGGGAATCGAAACTGAAAGGTCTTTTGAATCCGCCTCTATGGTGATGCTTTTTACCGATCCAACCTTAACACCCCGAAACAAGACCGCGTTGCCCACGCTGAGCCCCTGAAGAGACCCCTTGAAGAAGAGTGTAAAACGGCTCGTGTCTTTCAGGAACTTGCCGCTACCGAAGATCATGACGCCGGCCGCCATCAGGATGACCGCGCCCACAACAAAGGCGCCGATAAGGGTCTTGCTTGCCTGTCGGTCCATGTTTTTCGTCTTTCTATGGGATTGGGGTTTCCCTTTTTGTTGTGAGGATTCCCATCAGGTACGCTTCTAAAGCGGCACAGCCGCAGCCAAAATTGTCTCACACAGAGACACAGAGACGCAAAGGGGTTGCTTTTTCACTAATTCCCTCAATTCTAAATCCCCAGTACATTGCATATCACCGTGATAACGGCCGTTGCCACGATGATGCTGACGATCCCCGTAACCACCGCGGAGGTGGCCGCATCGCCGACAGCAGAGGCGCTCCGGCTGCACTGCAGCCCCCGGAGGCATCCGGCCACCGCCACCAGCACGCCGAAAACCGTGCCTTGAAAGAGACCTATCCACAGATTGGTGAGCCCCACCGCGGATTTTGTCTGGTGATAGTATTCCGCCACGCTGAGGTCCAGCATCCCCACCCCCACGATCAACCCGCCCAGGACCCCCATGAAATCCGCATAAAGACAAAGGAGCGGCATCATGAGCGTCAGGCCCAGGATTCGAGGAAGGACCAGGAATTCCATCGGTGATATCCCCATGGTCTTGAATGCGTCGATCTCCTCGTTCACCTCCATGGTGCCCAGTTGGGCTGCAAAGGCGGCCCCGGTACGGCCGGCCATGATGATGCCGGTCATGACCGCCCCCATTACCCGGACCATGGCGATGCCCACCAGATCCGCCACATAGATCTGCGCCCCGAAGAGCATCAACTGAACGGCCCCCACAAAGGCGAGAATCAGGCCCACCAGGAGGCTGATGAGGGAGACGATGGGAAGCGCCTCTATGCCGCACTCCTGGATGATCCTGGTCAGGTCGGAACCTCGAAAACGTGCCTTTCCCGTGACAAACCTAAAAAAAGCAACGGAGGCCTCTCCGATGAACGCCAATATCTCGCCGGAGGAACGAAAAAAATCAACGGTTTCCTCCCCAACCCGTGAAAGAAGTGATGCCCTGCCGGGTGCTTTTTCCGCCCCCTTCTTCTCGGGAACAGTCGCCGCAAGGGTCAGGAGTTTCCGGGCCCCTTCCGGCAATCCTTTCATATCCGTTGCCGGGCCGCCCTCCTTCGAGCACGCGTCGATCACCCGCGTCAAAAAAATCAGGAATCCGCTGTCCCAATCGGTCAGGGCTGATGCATCAAAGGCGATATTTTCGGTCCGGGGGCCGGACTCCATCTCTTTCAGGACACGCTCTGCAGAAGGGCATCTGTTGTTGAGGGTCCAGCTTCCGGCCATCCTGATCACGAGGGTCCCCTGATCCGGTCTCTCAAATCCCAGTTCGCAGGGGCACGATGCATTTTCTTTTGTTTCCCTCATTGCCAACCCTTGCCCTTTATGGAATGAGACGTCCGCACCACGCCTCGGCAGCAGTGGTGCCCGGCCGGATCTATTCTGAAGACGTGGTAGACACGCCTAGCTGACGGGAACATACCTGATATTTTTCCTGTTGACAACCCGTGTTTGAAAAACGAGCATGCCCGAGCCCGGCTGATCGATATGGCAAGCACCGGCACCGGCCGAAGCATCTCAGAGAAGTTCCGTGTCGATGAAACGCGGGGGCATCTTTTTCAGGATACGCACGATATTGTTCAATTGAACCTCCACGGTCCCTTCATACATCTCGATGATGCGATTGTCCCGATAGCGTCTTTCCACCTCTTGGTCCAGAAAATACCCATATCCTCCGAAAACGGTGATGGCATCGTCGATAATTGCCTTTGCCGTTTCCGGTACATGGTGTTTGACCACAGAGGTCAACAGGGGCACGACGCCGGCGAGCTTTTCCGGCCGGTGGTCGCAGAGCCAGGCCCCGTAATAATTGAGCCATTTGAGAGACTGGATCCGGCTCCACATCCTGCCCAGCTTGTGACCGATCGCCTGGAAGTCGATAATCGAACGGTTGAACTGTTTTCTTTCCCTGGCATGGTTCAGGGCCTTCAGGAAGGCCCCTTCGCAGTTCCCCAGGGCCTGGGCCCCGATCTCAATCCGGCTCTCGTCCAGGAAATCGAGGACATTCAGGAGTCCCCGGCCCCGTTCTCCCAGAATATTTTCTTTTGCGATTTTCAGATCGTGAAACACCAGCTCGCTGCTGGAGGTCATATGGAGTCCCATCTTGCCGGTAAGTTCATTGATCTCCAGACTGCCGCCCAGCCAGGAGGAGGGGTCCTTCTCCACCAGGATGGTCGTCATCCCCTTGCCGGGTCGCGCATCGGGATCTTCCTGGGCCAGGACGATGAAGAAGTCGGCATAGCCGCCATTGGTGGTGAAGACCTTGGTCCCGTTCAGGACAAAGCCGTCCGCCGCTTCCCGGAGGGTGGTTTCCATTCGGGTCAGGTCGCTTCCGTGGTCGGGCTCGGTAAATGATACTGCAGAGACCCAGTCGCCCTTGACCAGCGGCGACAGGAATTTTTCCTGTTGTCCGGGGGTTCCGAAGATCTTGACGATCTTTGCGGGGAGATAGGCCAGGTGAAGGGCCATGCCCATGCCCGAATCCGCCTTACAGAATTCTTCGATCACGAGGACGTTTTCCATGACCCCCAGATCGCCGCCCCCTACCTCTTCCGGGTAATCCAGGCCGATAAAGCCGAGTTCCCCCGCCTTTTTGTAGACCTCCCGTGGAAACCGATGGCCGGATTCGCACGCCAAAATCAAATCGGTCTGAAATTCGCCCCGGGCAAATTCAGCGGCCGCCTTTTTGATGTCCTTCTGCTCCTTGGTCAACGAAAAATTCATGTTACATCCTCCTTTACCTCCTGCTGATCTCTCTTCCGATAATCATCCGCTGGATCTGGTTGGCCCCCTCAAAGATCTGTGTCAGCTTGGCGTCCCGGAACATCCGTTCAATGGGATAATCGCGGATATACCCATACCCCCCGAGGACCTGGACCATATCCGTGGTGATCTTCATGGCCGCATCGCTGCAGAAAAATTTGGCCATGGATGCGAGTTTGGTGTTTCTTTGCCCCGAGTCAAACGCGAGGGCCGCCCGTTCCATGAGCCCCCGGCTGGCTTCGATCAGGGTGGCGGCATCGGCCAACAGAAACTGGATCGCCTGATGTTGAATGAGGGGCTTTCCAAAGGTCTGACGCTGCCCGGCATACTCGATGGTATAGTCCAGTGCCCCTTCGGCCAGGCCCAGGGAGAGGGCCGCCACAGCCGGTCGGGACATATCAAAATCACCCATGGCGATCTTAAACCCCTGCCCTGGTTTTCCTATAAGATTGGATTCGGGTACGACGACGTCTTCCAGAATGACCTCCGCGGTGTTGCTGCCGCGGAAACCGCATTTGTCTTCTATCCTGCCGATGGAAATCCCCTTTCGATCCCTCTCCACAATAAAAAACGAGAGCTCCTTATCCCCTGTCTTGGCAAGCACTGAATAGACCCCGGCCACCGAACCGTTAGTGGCAAAGACCTTACGCCCGTTGAGGAGATAGTCATCGCCCGTCCGCCTGGCAGTGCACCGGATCGCCCGGACATCCGAACCGGCCCCGGGTTCGGTAACCAGGTAGCCGATGAGCCGCCTCTCGTCCGATATCAAGGGGCAGTACTTTTCCTTTTGGGCCTCATCTCCTGCGAAGATCAGGGGATAGCTGCCCACGGCCTGAATAACCAAGAGAAGGGCGGACGATGCGCAGGCCTTTGCGATTTCCTCTATGGAGAGACAGAGGGTATGGGTGGGGTTGCCGGGCCATCCCTCGTATGCCGGGGGAAGCATGATCTTCAGGAGCCCCAAGTCCCAGAAGAGGGAGACGATTTCCCAGTTGAATTCGCCGGTCCGGTCGGTTTCTGCAGCGGCAGGCGCTATTTTTTCATCGACAACCCGTTTGAGGTTTTTTAACAGGATACCCTGTTCTTCAGTACGTTCAAACATGGTAACCTCCTACTCCATTTTTCATCGGAATCCGCCAAACGGCAACCAGTCTGCAGCGTTGTACTCCTTGAGTTCAGCGCTCAACTCCTGCGCCAGATCCTTGATAGTGTTTCCGATTTGTTTGTAATCTTGTTTCCGGATGCGGAAAGAGGGGGCCGCGATGCCGAGACATGCCGCTACCTTCCCTGTTTTATCGTATACCGGAGATGCAATGCGGCAGACCCCGGCCCGCATCTCCTCTGTGTCGGACGCAAAACCGTTTGCAAGGACCGATCTGAGGTCATTTTCCAACCCATCAAGACGGGTGATGGTATGCGCCGTAATTTTAGGGAGGCCCATGCGCGTCATGACGCTTTGCAGCTTTTCTCTCTCCAGATGGGCCAGATAGACCTTTCCAGGTGCAGTGGCGTGGAAATAGGGATAGGCACTCCCGATCCTGGAAAAGAGCCTCACCGCGTCAGGCCCCTCCACCTGGTCGATCAGAATCAGCTGATCCTTGACACGCGCTGAGAGTTCAGCGGTTTCTCCGGTCAGTTCCACCAACCGCCTGAGATACCCCCTGGCCTGGGAGCGGAAGCCCATCCGGTTCAGAACGATGTTGCCGAGATAGAGGAACTTGAAACCGAGCCGGTAGGTTTTCTTGTCGGGGTCGAAGAGGACATACCCGTTTTCCTTGAGCACCCCGAGTATTCGCCACAAAGAAGGCACAGGGATATTCAGTGTCTGAGCGATTGATTTGAGGCCCAGTTCGGATCCTTCCTCGGCCAACAGATCGAGAACTTTCAATCCCCTCTCAAGGGCCGGGGCTTTTTTGGTATTTGCAGTTATTTTCATATTTGAAACGATTAGTTTCATATATGATGTGAATATTCGACCGGGCTGTCAAGCATTTTTTTATAATTGACGGGGGCGCGTTCAGCAGATAGGGTCCAAAGTCGGCGCAGTGCGCGAGGCGAGGAGTATTCGGCCCAGGGCGTGAAAGGCCATTCCTCTGAATCCGTTATAAAAAAACAACAAAATCTTCATGTCTCCGTATCTTTGTTTAAGGACTTTCGGGTTCGGGTGTGTTCGTCTTAGATGTTATGGGCAAGGGGTAAGAAGGTGAACGTCGTCTTTTTTATCATTGTTTTGGGGGCGTTTCTCTCGGCGGGCTGGCGGGAGATCACGTGGCATGTCGGGGACGGGGATCTGTCTCCGATGGAAACCCTGTCAAGATCTATGATAGAATCCGCCGCCGGTTCGGTGGAGCTGGCCCTGGGACTCATCGGGGTGATGACCCTGTTCCTGGGACTCATGAAGATCGCCGAGACCGGAGGGTTGCTCACCATCCTGGCCCGTCTGATCCGTCCCATCATGGTTCGACTTTTTCCCGACGTTCCGGCCGAGCATCCGGCCATGGGCGCCATGATACTGAATATGTCTGCGAATGCCATGGGCTTGGGCAATGCGGCCACGCCCTTCGGCATCCGGGCCATGGAGGATCTGGACAAGCTCAACTCCCGCCACGGCACCGCTACCGACTCCATGGCCCTTTTCCTGGCCATCAACACCTCCAACGTGACACTCCTCCCCACAGGCGTCATCGCCCTTCGGGCGGCCGCGGGGTCTATGGATCCGGCGGGAATTCTCCCTACAACGCTGTTCGCCACCGTCTGCTCCACCATCGCGGCCATATGTGCGGCCAAGATGTACGGCCGGCTCCCCATGTTCAGAAAAACGCGTCCGGTCGAAATGGAAACCGGGGATCAGCGGCCCGAAGATACCCCTGAGGAAACCGGGGCCTATCCCCTGTGGATGAGCGGCATCGCCATCGGCGCCCTGATGTCGCTGATCCCCCTAACCATCTTTTTCGGCAGGTCCATTTCACCCTGGATCATTCCCGGACTCATGTTAGGGTTCCTCACCTTCGGCGTGGTAAGGCGGGTGCGCATCTATGAGGCCTTTGTGGAGGGGGCGAAAGACGGTTTTCAGGTGGCCGTCAAGATCATCCCCTACCTGGTGGCCATCCTGGTGGCCGTGGGAATGTTCCGTGCCAGCGGGGCCATGGAGGCGATGGTCAACGCCATCGGCGGCATGACCACCCGGCTGGGAATGCCCGCAGAGGCCCTTCCGATGGCCCTGTTGCGACCGCTTTCCGGATCAGGGGCCTACGGGATCATGGCCTCCATTATCAACAACCCGGCTGTCGGGCCGGACAGTTATACCGGCTATCTCGTCTCTACCCTTCAGGGATCCACGGAGACCACCTTTTATGTGCTGGCGGTCTATTTCGGGGCGGTCCAGGTCCGCCGCATCCGCCATGCCCTTGCAGCAGCCCTCACCGCAGATGTAGTGGGGATTGCGGCCGCTGTAGTGATCTGCTCGCTCCTTTACGGATAAGGCTGGGGAAGTGGGCTAAAGGTGAAGAGCAGCATGGAGCAGGGAGCAGGGAGCAGGGAGGGGGGAGCAGCAGACCAGGAGTCAGCGGTCAGAAGATAAAAAATGCATCAGCCACCAACCCGCAATTGTCAACCGGTGGCAAGCATCCAGAATCAAGTATCCAGGATCAAGTATCCAGTATCCAGCATCAGCTCATGTCATAGGGCTTTAACTGGAAGAGCTTTTTGGTCTGGGTGGCCACGATGTGGTAGAATTTGTCCTGGGGCACATAGATATAGGGAACATCCTCTTCCCGCCGGTAGAGGAAGTGGGAAAGGATCATCCGGTTGACGGCCCTGTGACCGACGATCATAATGTTCTGGGGATTGCGGCTCAGATACAGGGCCTTCTTGATGCCCTTGTCCACCCGCTCCTTCATGGAGACATATCCCTCTCCCTGGGGATAGACATAATTATACTTGTTGTGTTTTCTCGCCATATACACGTGCGGCATCTTATCACGGATTTCCGCATAGCTCATCCGCTCGCAGGCCCCGCTGTCGATCTCGTCGAATTCCTTCAGGGGAATGATAGTGGCGTTCTGTTGTCCGCGCATGATCGGAAAGGCCGTCTGTACGGTCCGCTTTTTGCTGCTTGTAAAGATCACCGGGATATCCCTGTTTCTGAAATACCGGGCCAATGCCCTGGCCTGGACCTTGCCGTTTTCGGTCAGACCCGAATTACCGCCGATCCGGTTTTCAAGGTTGAAGTAGGTTTCCCCATGTCGGATCAGAAAGAGATTCTTGACCGTGTCGGCAACCAGAAGATCCCGGATCAGGTCGTAATGGGGAATATCATCTGAGAGTTCCTCGTAAAGGATCTTGTTATAAAGTGAATCCAGCCGAACAAAATTGCGTTCCTTCTTGACAGGGGTGTAGATGGACTCATAATAGTGGATGCGTTGTCTGAAACTTTGAATGGCCGCTTCCCTTCCCAGGTGATTGAACTCCGGTAGCGTCACCTTTCGATCAATGCTGGCCTTGAGGATCTCGTCATCCTGGTTGATGCATTCAATAAAGAGAACCGGATGGTCGTTGAGCATCTCGGCGGTTCTCTTCCTCCTCCCGGCGCTGACATTGGTGGCGTCCAGGATAGCAACCCGGCCGCTCCCCTCCAGGTAATGGATGGCCCGTCTGATATTGATCAGGGCGATCTTTTCTCTAAGTGCCGCCCCTTGTCTGTTGCCGGGGTCATAGAATTCAGGATAGGAGGTGTCTTCAGGGCTGAGCTTTCTTCTGAGATCCCCATTGTTGAAAATACGGGCCTTTATGTGGTCCCGAACCAGGTTTTCTCTTAATTTGCCGGCGATGGTCGATTTTCCCCTGGCGGGCAACCCGACCATTACAATGTACAGTTTTTTAGCAGTATCCATTTCACCCAGGGCGTTGCGTGTTGAAGTGACGGATTTATCATCTTGAAATTTTTTTCAAAACAGTTATAATTCAACATGAATTGTTCAATCAAGAAAATTTCCTGCAGAGCAGGCATATTTAGAAGGAGGTAGGAATGGCACAGACTTCCGTTGCAAGATCCCGTAGCGAAGTTTTGGTAAATGACTTTGTCAGGAGTGTTTACAACTGGATGGCGGTGGGGCTTTGTCTCACTGGGGTCGTGGCGCTCTATGTTTCGAGCAGTGAGACGATGATGCGTCTCATATTTGGAAATTCGATGATATTCTTTGTCTTGATACTGGCGGAACTGGGCATGGTATTTGCGCTTGCCGGGGCGGTCAATCGTATGAGCGCAGGGACGGCCACGTCACTCTTTGTGATCTATTCAGCCCTGAACGGGGTGACGCTTTCTTTCATATTCCTGGTCTATACCCGGACGTCCATTGTCAGCACTTTTTTCATCTGCGCAGGCACCTTTGTCGCATGCAGCATCTATGGATGGACCACCAAGAAGGATTTGACGTCGTGGAGCGGGTTTCTCATGATGGGCCTGATAGGGATTATCATCGCATCCCTGGTAAATATGTTTATCCGGAGCAGCGCCATGAGCATGATTATCAGCTATATCGGGGTCATCGTCTTTGTGGGGTTGACGGCCTATGACACCCAGAAGCTGAAAAACATGGCCCTCACCCAACCGGCCGGCGTGGATGGCGCGGTGGTGCGGAAAGGGGCTATCCTGGGCGCCCTCTCCCTTTACCTCGACTTTATCAACCTGTTCCTGATGCTGCTCAGAATATTCGGGGGATCCCGCGAATAGTACTTTTTGATGTATGACCGTATCCCCCTGAAGGCGCTGGCTGTCTTTCAGGGGGATTTTGTTTTGGGGGTCGCCAACCCATGAATGAGCCGTCCTATCTAAGACTT
Organism: Deltaproteobacteria bacterium; assembly: GCA_021737785.1. NCBI lineage: Bacteria > Pseudomonadati > Myxococcota > Myxococcia > Deltaproteobacteria bacterium. The sequence goes on along the minus strand of JAIPDI010000002.1, from coordinate 94,304 downwards.
TACAGGGAGGGGGAGCTTGCCCGTCGCGTGGACAGGGCCCTGAGTCTGCTGGAGGCGTGTTGCCTTTGCCCCCGATCGTGCGGGGTGGACCGGCCCAATGGCAAGACCGGGTATTGCCGTACCGGGAGGAATGCAAGGATCGCCAGTTACAACGCCCATTTCGGCGAAGAGGCCCCGCTGGTGGGAAGGCACGGCTCAGGGACCCTGTTCTTCAGTTCCTGCAACCTCCTCTGCACCTTCTGCCAGAATTTTGAGATCAGCCACCTCAATGAAGGGATTGAGGTCGTGCCTGACCAGATTGCCGGCATGATGATCGACCTGATGGAGAAGGGGTGCCACAATATCAATCTGGTGACGCCTACCCATGTGGTGCCGCAGATCCTGGAGGCCCTTGAACTCGCCGTTAAAAAAGGTCTGAATATCCCGCTGGTCTACAACTCGGGCGGATATGAGAGCATAGAGACCCTGCGACTATTGGACGGGATCGTCGACATCTATATGCCCGATTTCAAGTTCTGGGAGGATTCGTGGGCCGAGCGGTTCTGCCATGCACCCGATTATCCGGACGCGGCCAGGACGGCCATCCGGGAGATGTATCGTCAGGTGGGCGATCTGGTAATGGATAGCGAGGGGATCGCCGTTCGAGGGCTTCTGGTGCGGCATCTGGTCATGCCCGACGGCGTGGCCGGAACCGCTGATATTATGAATTTCCTGGCCGAGGAGATATCAAAAGACACCTATCTCAACGTCATGGACCAGTACCGGCCCTGCGGTCCGGCAGAGGCGGATCCCGCCGTCAACCGGAGACTGACCTCGCAGGAGTACCGGGAGGCCGTGGCAGCGGCCAGAAAGGCAGGGCTGCATCGCCTGGATTCCAGGGAGCGGCCCCGCATCATTTTCGGATTCTGATGGAGAGGGAAAAGACATTTGTGGTAGGCGACATCCATGGGTGTCTCGACCTGCTGAAACGGCTTCTCCATGAGATTCCATGGCGATCCGGGAGGGACCGACTGGTTTTTGTGGGAGACTGCATCGACCGGGGACCCCATTCCAGGGCCGTGGTAGACCTTATCCTCGATCTCATCCGAACGGACCCTCAGGTGACCTGTCTTCTGGGGAACCACGAGGCCATGCTGCTGGATTATCTCGCAGGCCGCAATCAGGATCTCTATCTTGCCAACAGGGGAATGACCACATTGAGAGACTATCTGGCGGGAAAACCGGCAGGGGAGGGGGCTCTGTTGCCCCCTGACCATATGTCTTTTTACCGTTCCCTGAAGCCGTTCATAGAACTGGAAGCCTATTATGTGGTTCACGCCGGTTTTCGACCGGGCATAGAGATAGAACATCAGTCCGTGGAGGATATGATCTGGATCCGGGAGCCCTTCATTTCCTCGGAATATGATTTTGGAAAGAAGGTCATCTTCGGCCACACGCCGTTTCCCCGGCCGCTCATCATGGAAAACAAGATCGGCATCGATACCGGGGCTGTTTATGGACGCCGGTTGACCTGTATAGAACTCCCTGAAGAGCGGTTTTATTCTGTTGCCGCCTGAGTCCCCGCGTCAGGATGAACTCCTTCTCCCGCTGATAAACTCCTCGGCTATTTCAACGTCTTCCCTGCTGCCGATATAGAGTGGGACTCTCTGGTGCAATTCCGTCGGGTTGATATTGAGAATCGGCCCGTAACCGTCGCTGGCATACCCCCCCGCCTCTCTCACCACCAGTGCAAGAGGATTGGCCTCCACCATCAGACGCAGCTTTCCGGTTGACTTTCTGGGGTCTTTGTTATCCGCCGGGTACATGAAGATCCCGCCCTTGAGGAGATTGCGGTGAAAATCGGCCACCAGACTTCCGATGTATCTGGACGTATAGGGCCGGCCGCTTTCCCGGTCTTTGGCCTTGAAATAATTCACCATGGCATTGGTTTTTTCATCCCAGAATGCCTCGTTGCCCTCGTTGACGCTGTAGATTTTTCCCCTTTGCGGAATGCGGATATTTTCGTGAGAGAGGAGGAACTCCCCCACGCTGGGATAGAGGGTAAAGCCATGCACGCCGGTTCCATTGCCTGTGGTGTAGACCATCATACTGCTGGAACCGTAGATGAAATAGCCGGCGGCCACCTGGTTTATGCCCGGCTGCAGGCAATCATTCATGAGCATGTCGATGTCGTTCTCCTGGCTTACTTTCTTGTAGATGCCGAAGATGGTGCCGATGCTCACATTGACGTCGATATTTGAAGATCCGTCCAACGGATCAAAGACAATGATGTAGTTCCCTTTCGGATACTGAGATGGGATATCGATCAGGTCTGCGTCTTCTTCAGAACCCATGCAGCAGAGCTGGCCCAGGTGTTGCAGCCGTTCGATGATGACGCTGTTGGCGAATACATCCAGCTTCTGGACCTGCTCGTCCTGCACATTGGTGCGGCCGGTAGCTCCCAGAATATCTGCGAGGCCCGCCTTGTTCACCTCTCTCGAAATCACCTTTGCCGCAACGATCAATTCATTGAGGAGGGTAGTAAAGCCGCCGGTCGCCTCGGGATTCTGCCGCTGTTGCTGTAAGATGTGCTGCGTAATCGTGATGCCAACCCCTTTTCTTGTCATGTTCCCACCTCCTTGTTCAAGGGTTCACGGTTCAGAGGTTGAAAAAGGCGGAGGCTTTCTGTTTTCCCTGCTCGATGCAAAAGCCCCCATCCCCCAATTCAATCCACAGATTACCCCGACGAAATACCATATAAAAAGCATTCACGGAGCAGGCGCAGATGTCACAGGTGGCAATTTCTAAATGCCTCAATTCCTGAATCTCTCAATACTTCATCAGAGAATTCCAGAAATCTGGGTCATCGTCCTTCCAGTTGGGGCCGAATCTCCTGTCGCAAAATCCGCTCAACCTTTCGTACCATTTGGTAAAAACGTTTTTCTTTTTGTCGATGGCATCGAGGATATCTGCCAAAAACACATCCACCTTGCCGATTTCATCCTTGGGCACATAATAGGCAGCCCCTTCCTTAAACGACTTTTTCAGGTTGTCCTGTGAGAGGGCATGGGCCGTCAGCATAAGGGCCGGAACTTCCCGTTTATTAGCGATTTCCAACAGCTCATATCCCCGAACCCCCATAATATCGAGCACGGCCGCATGGTAATAATTGGATTCAAGCAGGTTTTTCGCATCTTCAAAGTTTGATGCCCTGTCGATCTTGCACATCTCCAGCAGTTCTGTCAGAAAATCGAGGATATCCTCCTCATCGTCCACAATTAGGATCCGCTTTCCTTTAAGAATCTTTTGAACGTCCATGTCTTATCCTCCTTAGGTAATTGAAAGTCCAATTCTGTTTGTGTTCAGGCGAATTATTGGTAACTTCTACGCCGCAAGCGAATATGCATCTGTTGAGGCTAACGCAATTGGTATATTTAGTGCCTGAACGAAAATCACGCCTTGGCGTGATTCAGGCACAATTGCGAATTGAGGAATTGCGAAGTCCGAATTGATGGAATAGAGTTGAAATTAATAAAACCAAATTTTCGATTCCACCCTTTTTGGATTTCCGGGTTTTCGTTCAGACACTATTTAGGCCCTTGGTTGTAATCCCGCCTTGCGGGACACCATGCGGAGAACTTGACGCCATATATGGGTAAGCGCTTAAAAATTGCCGGGATTTGCATCAATACCTTCTTGGTTGCGGCTGCGATGCTAACGCCTTAGATGGTGCGTTCCTGGTATTCAAGCCTGTATATCTCCGCTAATGTCAGAAATGTGGTAATAATCAGGGGGCCGTAGATGATCCCCAATATGCCGAAAAGTTTGATACCCCCTAAGATGCCGATGAATACCAGGAGCGCATTCATCTGCATGCCCTGGCCGATCATCCTGGGCTTGACAAAGTACTCCACAATAGAACTGTACGTCACATTGTAGATAAGGTACCCCAATGCAAGTCCTGTATTCCCCTTGAGCAACAGGATGGCGGTGGCCGGGACAAACACGGCCGTGGCCCCCACAATGGGGAGAAAGGCCATAAAAGTGATAACCGTCCCCCACAGAAATGGAGAACCCAGCCCGAAAAAGTAGAACCCAAACCCTCCGAAAATCCCTTGAATGATCCCTGACAGGCCGTTTCCCACAATCAGGGCCCTCCCCATCTCATGGAACTTGTCGGTCACCTTTTCAACCTGTTCCCTGGGGACCGGCATCAAATCGATGAGATACGCCTTGAGCCGGCCGCCGTCCTGAAAAATATAGAAGATGGTCAGCATCATCAGAAAGAAGTGGACCAGGAAATTGAGCATGTTGGAGGCCACGGACCGGATCTGACTGTACAGAAACAGACCCACTTTCTTGCCGATGGCGTCGGCCAATTCTTCCACCGTATGGGGGGTAATGGTCAGACCCGTCATTTTGCCGAATTTCTTGAAGCGTTCCGCCCAGACCGGGTCGTGCTCGATAATATCCTGAATCCGCTTCACAGAGACCTCTGTGGTGCTTCGCCTGTAGAAATCAAAAGCCTCATTGGACAAGGTCCCCACAAACCACCCCACGGGAACTACCAATATCGCCAGCAGGAAAAGAGTGACGCAGAGGGACGCCAGGGACTCCCTGTTCCGAAAGGCCGTCTTGACCCGATGGTAGAGGGGATAAAAAACACTTGCGATAAGCGCCGCCAGCACGATCGCCGACATATAGGTCCAGAAAAGCTTCAGGAGGAGAACCAGAGAGCAGATCAGGAACACGAGAAATAGTGCGGCGCCGTATCTTTTTTCCATGGAAGAAACCCCTTGGAGCGCTACTATAGTAATCCAGGCGCATATAGTCAAAATAATTAAGCAGACGGAAGCGTCTCCACAAACTCTCTGAATGAAGCTCAGGGCGCAGGCTTCAGAGCAAGGTCGTTCACCCCCTCCTTTACGCCTGGTCTCCCATATCTTGAGCTTCTTTATTGTCCTCTATCCTGGCCCCGATCCTGAGGGTCTCTCCGTCCATGCGGAAGAGAGCATCAAGGAGGGCCATCTGGAAGGAGCCCGGGCCTTCTGAATGCGCGGCGGCCCGTTCACCTGCAAGACCGAAGTATGCCAGTGCGGTGGCTGTGGCATTGACGGGCTCCCGGTCCACAGACAGAAATGCACCGATCAGGGCAGTGGCCGTGCAGCCGGTCCCGGTCACGAACCCCATGAGTTCATGCCCGTTTAAGACCCTGCAGACGCGCTTTCCGTCCGTAATCAGATCTACGGGGCCGGTAATGGCCAGGGTGGCGTCGAGGTCCCGGGCCAGTGCCAGGGCCGCAGCCTCGGCCTCATCAACACGGTGTATTGAATCCACCCCTTTGGTCCGGGCCCCCTCCCGGGCCAGAGAAAGGACCTCGGAGGCGTTCCCCCGGATTACGCTGACAGAGAGTTCGTTGATGAGCCGTTTGGCCGATTCGGTCCGGAGCCGGGTGGCCCCGGATCCCACAGGATCGAGGATAATGGGGATACTGAGTTCGTTCGCCTTCTTACCGGCGATAAGCATGGCGTCCACCCAGGATGTGCTGAGAGTCCCGATGTTGAGTACCAGGGCCCCGGCGAATGAGACCATCTCCTCCACCTCTTCGGGTGCATGGGCCATTACAGGGGAAGCGCCGCAGGCCAGCAGGGCATTTGCGGTGTAGTTCATAACCACAAAGTTGGTGATGTTATGGATCAACGGCTTTTTGGTGCGAAGGGTTTCAAGATTTTCTGCCGCCTTTTGTCCCAGGGTTTGATCCGTCATGTGCTTTCTCCTTATTGAGCGAAGTGGTTCCATCCGGACCGGCTCAGGCTGCGGGAACTGCCGTCGGCCGATCTCAGTTGGATTTTTCCTGATGTGCTGGTGATTTCTCCGATGGTGCTGACCTGGACCTGGCCCAGCGCAGTGATCAGAGCGCTTACGCCGTCCGCATGTTTGAAAGGGCAGGTAATGATCAGCTCATAGTCGTCGCTGTCTCCGAGGACAAGATCGACAGGGTCCTGGTTGAAATGCGCTGCCGCCTCCCGAAGGGGAGGGCTGATGGGGAGTTTTTCCTGAACGAGGAGGGCGCCCACCCCGCTCTTGTCGCAGATATGACCCAGATCCCCCACGAGCCCGTCACTGGTATCGATCATGGCGGTGGCAAGACCGGAACGCGCAACAGCTCCCCCCTCGGCCGCCCGGTGAGAAGGCCTGTTATAGGCCTGCACCAGGGGGTTGTTTTCCAGGTCATGAGCAGGCCGGCCCGATAAGAGGATCCGGAGCCCGGCGGCCGCCTCTCCCGGATATCCGGTAACCATTATGACGTCGCCGGGGGTTGCGGTGGAACGACCTACCGATGTCCCTGCCGCGATTTCGCCGATCAGGGTGATATCGATAAAGTTGGCGCCCTCGGTTTTTGTCAGGTTCCCACCGATAATGACGGCGTGGAACGGATTGAGTTCTTCCATAAACCCGAGGTAGATCGCCTCCACATCCTCGATCGCCGTATCGGAGCGCAATCCGAGAGAGACCAGCGCATACCGGGGAACGCCTCCCATGGCGCCGATATCGCTGATATTGAGGGTCATGGCCCGCCGGCCGAGGTCCAGGGGGGAAATGAATTGTGGCAGGTAATGCCGCCCTTCCACCATGACATCGCAGGTCACCAGGATGTCATATCCGGCCCGGGGCTGAAAAACAGCGCAGTCGTCCCCGATTCCCACCGACACTTCCGGCACATGGATGCCGGCCCTTTCAAGGAGAGCGTCGATGCGATCGATCAGTCCGAATTCGCCGATCACCGCCAGTGTCTCAGACATGGCGTCCTCCGGAAGGTACCGACGTCAACAGCTCACAAAGGGTATTTGTGGCCCGACAAGGGTCATCCTGACAGCAGACGGCCGATATGACAGCGATCCCGTGAGCGCCTGCTCCTATGATGGCAGGGGTGTTTACAAGACCGATCCCGCCGATGGCAATGATCGGCAGGGGAATAGTCTCAGCGACCGTTTTCAGGGTCTCAATTCCGCTCACAGGGCCTGCGTCGTCTTTGGAACCGGTGGGAAAAACAGGCCCGAAACCGACGTAGTCGGCGCCGTCTGCAAGACATTTTCGGGCCTCCTCCAGTGTCGCTGCGGAGCCGCCGATTATCCTTTCTTTTCCCAACAAGTCTCTTGCCAGCGGGATCGGGAAGTCGTCCTGCCCCAGATGCACGCCATCGGCCTGTGCTGCAATGGCAACGTCGATCCGGTCATTCACGATAAAAGCGACACCCTTTTTGGCGCATGCCTGCTTCATCTGTACGGCGATCTCAATCAACTCACGCGTCGAGCCCTTTTTTTGACGGAACTGGATGGCATCCGCCCCCCCGGCAATCGCCATCTCCGTCAGTTCAACATGGGAGAACCGCGATTGCAGCTGGGTATCCGTCAGGACATGCAGCTTTCCAATTTTTTGAATCATGGTCAGTACCTCACACGGATACACCGGGAAATTCATAAAATAAGCGAAATCAAATATCTCTCTCAGCCGTTTGCAATCATCGAGAAGCGTCGCGAGTTTGGCCGAAGAGTACCTAAATCGGATATCGGGGGCAAGTGAAAAGGCGTCATTTGCCTGGAAATAGGAGCATCCATGCTCCCAACAGGACGAACAGGCCCCCCGCGCCCATCTTGATGTAGTTGGGGGGAATCAGCCGGCTCACGGCCGAACCAAAGACCACGGCCAGCAGGGAGGTCACTATGAGCGCCCCTGCGGAGCCGATAAACACGGCCCATTTGGTCTTGCTCTCCGCGGCAAACGCAAAGGTCGCCAATTGCGTCTTGTCGCCCAGCTCTGCCAGGAATATCATACCGAATGTGGTCAGCATGACCTTCAGATCCATTTCTTTCGCTCCTGTAGGGTGGACTTTTCAACCTTCCATCATTCCATTCTCCGGCGTTCCCATCTTGAAAAGACGCAACCGGTTCGATGCATTAGCACCTATTCCCAGGTCTTCTACAAGAAAATATGGCCATCCTCCACTGCACCCTTAGCCTTCCGTCATTCCGGCACGCTTCCAGCCGGAATCCAGAAAACCGGCGGACTGGATTCCGGCTAAGGGCACGCCGGAATGACGGGACAGCACACAGTCGTTTTGGTTGCGGTTATCCGCTTTAGTATGCTGCAAACGGATTTTCCCTGAAGGAGGCCGCCAGTTCAATGATCCGCATGTCCCCGGATGTCAGGGCGGATTCGAGTGCCTGTTCAAGGCCCCGGGGGGTATGGACCCGATCGGCGGCAATTCCGAAGGAGGCGGCAAACGTCTGCAGATCAGGATTGATGAGATCTGTTTCGAAATCCCCTCGGCCGTACATCTGATGTTGCAGAAGGTCGATCATTCCGTAGGCACCGTCGTTGACCACAATGACCGGAAAGCCGATGCCGTGGCGCCGGCACGTGGCCAATTCCTGTGCCCCATAGAAGAAGCCGCCGTCTCCGATCAGGGCGACCACCGTCCGTTCAGGACAGGCGATCTTGAGACCGATCGCAGCCGGAAGGCTGAAGCCGATAATGGAAGACCCCTTGGCCGTGACCAGGCCTCCGGGCATGTGGGACGCGTAGAAGTATTCGGCCCAGTATCCCAGCAGGGTATTATCTATCACGAGACTGCCGTCACGGGGGATGACCCGGCGAACCGTTTCCAGATAATCCATCTCCCGGCATTTTTCAGTAATGGCGGTCCGCTCTTCCCTCGTCCTGTCCCGCAGGGCAGAGACGTCCCATCCCCCTGTTTTGCGGTCGGGCGACTTGGCCAGAACCATTTGCGCAAGCCGGCGGGCAATGATCCGGATATCGCCGAGAATCGTCAATTCTGCGGGATAATTCTTGTGGATCCATGTATCGTCCCAATCCATATGAATGAGTCGAGGCAGAGACACGCCCCGTCGGTGATAATCCGTCCTTCGAAGACGAGACCCGATGGCCAGGACGATAGTGCCGGACTCAAGAAGCTCCCGGACGACTCCCCGACGGGCCGCATTGCCGAAGGCGAGCTCATGGTCTTCGGGGATCAGCCCCTTTGCCTCCGCACCGGTAACCAGCGGGGCCTGGAGTGCCTCACAAACGGCCCGGATCTCTCCATGAATCCCGGCACGCACCGCGGATGTACCGGCAAGGACGATGGGACGTTCCGCCTCACAGAGGCGCCTGGCGGCTTCGTGAAGATCGCCCACCCACGGTTCTCGTTCTTGAGCCGGTTTGGGGCAAGGCGCGGTCTTTGGTTTCCTTGGGACCTCTTGGTCCCATAGATCCGTCGGCACTTCACAGTAGACCGGGCCCGGACGTCCTGAAAGGGCCGTCAGGATCGCCTCCGGAAGCATGGTATGCACATCGGTCCCTGTCCGAAGGCAGTACCGTTTTTTGGTAATGCTCCTGAAAATCAGATCCTGATCCGCCACTTCGTGGAGTGTTCCTGTGCCCTGACCGATTTGCTTTGCAGCAATATTGGTGGTGACAGCCAAGACCGGAGATGCGCTTCCCCAGGCCTCGATAAGGGGGGCCGTCATATAGCCGGCGCCCGGGCCGGTGGAGGTAATGACGACGCCCACCCCTTTTCCGGCCCGGGCATATCCGTCCGCCATGTGAGTGGCGCCGGATTCATGACGACAGAGGATGTGCCGAATAGACGATTCATCCCGGAGGGCATTGTAGAAGCCGATATTATGAATGCTGGGAATGCCGAAGACATGGCTGACCCCTCCAGTTTTCAATGCTCGGACAAAGTGTTCAGAAAATCGTGTCATGGATGGTGGTTGAATGGGTGAGCGTCAAAATATTCTGTCGACCGGCTTGTCTTCCTGGCGGTCTTCATTTTCAGAACGGGCCAAAAGCTGTTCCAAACGATTGGTGTAAACAATCATTATGTGGTACTCAGGCTGATCATAGCGTCCGAGAATACGGGCAATGACAAACACATCATTGTTTTCGCGCCAACTCAGAGACCAGCTTTTTCCTTCTGAAATGGGGATCTTCGATGGCGGGCCGTACTTTTCCTTCACGGTCTGGATGAGTTCCGGAAGTTCTTTATCGGCGATCATTTTGATTAAGAGCGGGCAACCGGATGCATCATCGTAAATAAACTCCACGTATTCAAAAACGCTGTTTCTCGAACGAGTATTGCGAAACGTCAGTTTGGTGGCCGGATATTCTTTTCGCATCACATCGTTAACATTGAGTCGCTGGTCCAACTTCGCCAGATCCGGATAGTATGTCTTCAGAAATCCCGAATATTTCAGTTCCAGATCTATTGTGCTCCTGGGATCGATGGAATGGGTACCCAGAGCGGCCCTGAGGCGGTCGCGCACTTCGGAGTCCATGACGGTATTGGCGCCGATGTCCATAAACTGGAATGATTCCGGGACGTCTGATACCGCGGCAGGTTCATTTTCCGGCTTTTCGCATCCCCATAACGAAAGCCCGACCATGCAGGAGAATAACAGCCATTTGAGACGATCAAAATTGTTTTGCAACATGTTCCCCGACCATTCAGCCCGACGGTGTTGCTGATGTCTGCAACATTTTTTGAAGACCTTGTTTTACTATGGCACAGGACCCGGCAAAATTCAAGCTCAGAAAGCGGGGGGATGGATTCAGGGCCGCCGGAGAGCTGACGGCGTGGTGGGGTTAGGGATACCCTGTCCGATCCGGCGGATCGTCACGGATGGATGCAACGGGTCCATCGGAGAAGTGATCCCGGGGCTTGAGAACCAAAGATAACGTAATCGTTCCTTCCTCCAGGGTTTTCTGAAATACGGCCCCTTCAATTTGCAGCCAGATACGTTCTGTGCTAAATTGGATTTGATGGTAATCTTAATCTTACTTTGACCGCCTCACTATTTCATACTTCTCTCTTTCTATGACCTTCTGCCAGCAAAAGGAGGAAAAAGATGACAGGATCTCTGCCCGAATTTTCCGAATCAAGCGCGCAGGTAGCTATCGCTGCGGTCCCCCGGGGCCCAAATGAGGAATCCGTCGTGACCGCTGTGAAACGGGTAGCGGAAGCGGCAACGGACTTTTCATGGCTTTCCCGGGGAGATACGGTCTTCATTAAACTCGCATCCAACTCTGCAAACCGCTATCCGGCCACCACATCCCCCCTGTCCGTAAGGGGTATGGTGCGCCTGCTCATCGAGAAAGGTGCCGGCCGGGTAATCGTGGGAGATAAACCCGGCGTGCAGTCAGTCTATCAGAATAAAGAAATTCAAAAAGGGTCGAGCCGCGATGTCCTCATCCGAAATGGTCTTCAGCAGGCCGCCCTCGAATCGGGCGCCGAGGTCCATTATTTTGAAGAGGCGGGTTTCGATGCCTTTTTTGCCGATAGTGCGGAGCACGCCGGTCACTGGAGGGGGGAGTTGCTTTTTCCGAATATCCTGAACCGGGTCGATCATATTGTTCTCCTTCCCCGTGTCAGCCGGCACGTGCTCGCGGGGGCCACCTTCGGATTGAAAGCTGCGGTGGGATGGCTTCGGGATGACAGCCGGCTGGAACTCCACAGAGATGCTGCCGGTTTTTTTAAAAAGACAGCGGAAATCAATGACGCCATGGTGTTGAGAACGAAATTGAGGCTCGTGCTCAGCGTGGCAACGAAGGTGCAGACGACCTTCGGGCCGGACCGGGGCTTTTCGGCCGAGCCTGACCCGGGTATCGTATTCGGATCGGAGTCCCTCCTCGCCCACGACATGATCGCACTGGGCTGGCTCCTCTGGAACCGGGAGTACACCACGCCGCATGGGCAGTTGACCTGGTTTCGTGACCCCTATAACACCTATCCGGGCATGATGAACCGGATCTTTGTAGGCCTGATCTGGGGGGGCGGGGCCTTCCTGAATTCTGAGACCTACGGTTCGATTCCGATCCGTTCGGTCCGAACCGATCCGGTTATTTCAACCGCGGCCGCGCTCTGGGGAGGGATCCCTCGCCTGGAACTTGCAGACGTAAACGAGACACTCCCTGAGAGGGTGATAAATTACCTGAAGGAAAAGGCGGTTGGATAAAGAAGGGACCCATGTACCGAGGATCTTTCGTGAAAAGAGGGGTTAAATAGTTAGCATAAATATTAGTTAATTTATGAAAATAAATAAAATGCAATAAAGACTTGACATAAGTTAATTATTGATTTAGATTATTGTTAAATACAAAAAAGCCATATCTTGTTAATTCATTAGCCCGTCTTTCAAAAATTCTGGAAAGGAATTTTCCATGGTGAAACTGCTCAATATGCTCTGAGAGTGCTCCCGGTGGAATATGGCTATTCTTCCGGGAGCCTGAATATGGTCGCGAAAAAGGAGGTTCTGCGTAGCAATCCAGAAAAATGCGGCTTTTCCCACCGTCCTTCAGATCGCTTATCCTTTGTCTATATTTTTTACCCTTCAGCAGCCTTATCTTTCGGGTCGATTCACAACCAGATCTCAATGGCGGCAGCGGTGCTGCTGCGCTTGAGTGTTTAGAAGGAAACGATTTTTTTCGGGAGTTGCCTCTGTTTATGGATCAGCGGAGGCCCATATACACCACTATGGAATTAAAAGGAGTTAATATGAAAAAAGAATATATTAAGCCATTTGTATGGGGAATGGCGGTCGGCATGGGAGTGTTGCTCATTGTCATTTTCTCCGCAGGATGGGTTGTGACCACCGGGTCTGCCGAAGCCGAAGCCAAGGAAATGGCAACGGATGCCGTCATGGATCGACTGGCGCCCATCGGTATTGCGCAGTTTATGCAAGACCCAAACAAGGAACAGCGTCTCGAGGAGATGAAAGGGCTGGAGACCTGGGGAGCCAACAACAGAAGTGACTATGTTGAGAAGCAGGGCTGGGCGACGATGCCCGGCGAGAAGGGACCCGACAGTCAAGTTGCCGATGAGGTTGCCAGGCGGCTTACGAATCTCAAGATGTAAGGCCTCGTGCCTGTGTAACTTCCAAGCTGCAGCCTGGTTTCTCACAGGATGATGATGATGACAGGTGCAACTCTGGCGGCAAATGCAACCGGTGGCGTGATGTTTCCACCCCCCACCAGGAAATGGAGGGGGATGGAAACGCAATCGGCGCAGGGCTGGGTTGCAGCTTATAAGTTTGTGTTTCACCCCTCCGGCGTGTAAGGGATCTTGTTTGTGGAATAGCGTATGTTTTCTTACCCAGGCCGGGCCTTTTAAAAGATGAAGAGACAGGAGAATTCATTTGGCGCAAATTATGACAACCAAAGAAATGGCTAAGTACCTACATTTACATCAAATAACAATATGCAAACTATCCAAGGAAGGTAAGATCCCTGCAATTCGAATTGGCAGGGTTTGGCGATTTGACAAAGAGATCATTGATGAATGGATCGCCAAAGGCTAAGGCAATCAATGCAAGGGGGTTCTCATTTAATCCTACCCGGGTCTCTTTGGCCTCGCATCGCCTAAAACAGTCGGTACGCCCTCAATACCTCAAAGTGTAGTGTCCAGATGCGCTGTTCGAGACCTCTCCTCATAAAGGTGTGCGCATCTCTAATCGATAGATGCAAAACGTCTACATCAAACGGAAAAAGGACCAATAATGAACGAAAGTACACGGAATCAATTAGATATAAAACTTAAGAAGCTACTTAATCAGCTCGATAAAGGCGAAGAAAAACAGAAGCAACCAACGCTAAAACCAGGCACCGGCAATACCATTCGCCGTCGGAAGGGTGAAAAGGATAAGCGGTTTTCCATCTGAACAACAACCAAACCGGTGTTCCCTTTGTATCTTGGGGATCCGGTGAGTCGTATTTAAGTGCGAACCATCCGAGGATGTGATGGAAAAAAAGGGAGGTATTATGAACCAGCCGGCAGAATTTGAATTCAGCGTTGATGAACAATACGAAAATGAGAAAGGTGTGTTCAGAGTCATTGCCATCCAGGGAGACGAGATGATTATCCGCTGGGAAAACGGCGAAGAAATCCGTACGGAGATCGATCTGCAGCTACGCATTGCAGAGCGCAGACAGAGGGAAAAACAGGAACGGGAGTTCGCAGATAATCCTTCCAAATCCGCGACGGCCGGGGAAAAACCAGTGTTTTCGGGTTTTGCGCCGACTGACTTCAAAAAGAGCGCGTCCGGAACGATCTGGCGCTCCCGCAGCCAGCTGGGTGCAGCTGTCGCTCAAAAAATCGACACCGCCCGATTCAAATTCAATTCCTGGGCATTCGGCAACAAACCTGAAATGCATGTACAGGACATTGAACACCATGGTCTGACGGAAAATGAATATCAGGCCAGATTTTTCATCAAAGTGGACTACCGGGCCCTCTATTACGGGTTCCGAGTGGCTCGCCCGGATAACAAGGGCGATGTGGCCGCCGACTGGAAGGCATTCAGCGACTGGTTGATCCATCAGGAGAATGAGCGTATGCTCCATGAAATCGCCCTAAAGGAAAAACTGACCGTCAGCAACCTTGTAAGCCCCTCCTCAGGCACCCTGCTGGCTTCAGATGACGGCTGGTGTGCCGACAAAGCGGGATGTCAATCATGCGAAGCCCTGACAGGGTATATCAATGACACGCCGGAAACCAGGCCTTTCGATCTTCAACTTTCCGGTATTATAGATAAAAACGAGGCCGTGGCGTGCGGTCTGGATATTGTCGAAAACATCGCCCGGCTGTTCACACGCCTGTTGCCTCTGTATCAGGCGGCCGTGATTCATTGATCATGTGAACAGCGCTCGAAGCGGACGGTCCTTTATCCGGATCTCAAAACCCCCACCCGTAACAATTAAATGCTGAGAAAGATGTTCAGGGCAACCTCACCGTCTGCTTAAAGTTCGTCAGGAAAAATTTTGTCGACGAGATGACCTTTGCAAGGGGTATAACCCCATAAGACCGTCTGACGCTGATGGAGAAGTGTAAATTCGCCCGGCGCCGATTTCGCAGATACCTTCCTACTGTCCGCACCCATAAATAAATAATTCACCCCATATTTATTCCTAAACGATTCTTTATGCTTACCGGATACAAGGCGCCATAACGGCCAAACGTCGAGCGCCGGCATGGTAACCCTCTTCATGCGGTTGACAGCCACAGGGGAGGCCGATCTGGTTCAGGAGACATTGGATTTTCGCCTGACGCCCAAGGGCGTGGCCACCTTGACGGGCAAGGGGGATACCCGGGACCGTACAGGCATCGTGGAAGATCCCTCTTCATCCGCTGAAAAGGTTAAGGACCCGATCAAAAAACTGCCGTTGGGGCCATGCCCGGCCTGAGCTTTGTGTTTTTGGAGTATCTATGCTAAAAGGGCACAAGGAAGGTGGCTGAAACCCTAATCACTCCATGAAAGGGAGAAGAGACAATGTTGCAGGATATTCTTTTGACCGATGTGGAAAGAGGGATCAAAGAGGAGGTCCGGGCATTTGTAAGGCAGGAGGTGCCCCCGGACCTGCTCAAGAAGATGGACCGTGATGAAATCACCTACCCGAGGGAATTTGTAGAGGCCCTTGGGAAGCGCAATCTGTTGGGGTTGCGATTTTCCGAGGGGTACGGAGGCCGGGGACTCAGTTGGACGGCCGAAATCGCCGCCCTGGAAGAGATCGGGGTCCTGGGCATGGCCCTGGGGTGCGCCTTTTCCATGCCCTCCATTGTGGGAGAGGCCCTTCACGGATTCGGCTCGGAAGAGCTGAAAGAGCGGTTTTTAAGACCGATGCTGAAGGGAGAGCTTGTGTCGGCAGAGGCCCTGACCGAACCCAGGGGGGGGTCTGATTTTTTCGGGGCCACCACCTCGGCCAAACGCGAGGGGGATCACTTTATTATCAGAGGCCAGAAGCGGTTTGTGGTGGCCGCAAGCGGCGCGGACTTCTTTGTGGTCTACTGCCGGACCGATCCGGAGGGGAAGCCCCACCAGCGCATCAGCCTTATCCTGATCGAGGCGGACCGGGAAGGGGTGGAGGCCAAACACCTGTACAACCTCATGGGAACCCGGGGGGGAGGGACCGGCCGGCTCCTTTTCAAAGATGTGGGAGTCCCTGTTTCCAACCTGATCGGGGAGCTGAATCAGGGTGCATTGATCTTCAACTCCATGATGGTTCCGGAGCGCCTGACCTCTGCAGGGGGGGCCCTGGGGCTGGCACGGGCGGCCCTCGAGGTGGCCACCCGCTACACCAACCGCAGGTATGCCTTTGGCCGGAAAATCCGAGATTATCAGGCCGTCAGCTTCAAGGTGGCGGACAGCATCACCCTGCTGGATGCGGCCCGGGCCATCACCCATGCGGCCGGGAAGGCAGCGGATCAGGGGCTTCCGTCGGCCCGGCGGCTGGTGAGCGAGGCCAAGAAATTCGCCACGGATATGTGCTGGGAGGTCTCTAACCAGGCCATGCGCATGACGGGGGGGATCGGGTACACCAATGTATTCCCCATCGAGAAGATGGTGCGGGACGCGAGACTGTCGCAGATCTGGACCGGCACCAATGAGATCATGAGCCTCCTCATCCAGCATGAATATTATAAGGAGCTGCTCAACGACCCCAATCCCCCGCGCGTGAGCGAAGAGGACGCGGAAGAGGCCCATATGGAAGATGAGAAGGTCTACGAAGATGACGAAATGTGGACCAAGGGGTGGTAGAGCAGGGAGCATAGACCATAGGGCAGGGGGGATGGATCTCGGCGCTTTAAGACTTGCGCTACTTACTGGCGTCCAGGAGTTTCTGGACCCCTCGAAAATAGGGAAGCCAGGGCCGCATGTACTTGAACAGGATGCGGCAGAGGATATAGAGAGGGATAAAGGTAAAGGTGTACCCCACGGTATCCCCGAACACGATGGACAGGGGCCATGCCAGGGGAAAGTCGATGCCGTGAAAGCGGTTCTGCATCCAGGCCAGGGCAAAGGGGATGGGCCAGAGGATCCCCGCGGAATATGCGACCATTGTAAAGAACTTCCTGCCCCAAACGTCGGTGGCCTCCTTGTTCAAGGCCTTGTAGCTCTCCCTGTCGCCGGTCTCGTAGGCTGCGATGGACAGTTTTTCCTTCCTGGTCATCTCCTCGGTCATCTGATTCAGATACCGCCGATTATACCGGATGGCGAGGGATACGCTCAGTTCTCCTATGATCACACACAGAAATGTCAGCAGAAAGGTCCCGATCAGATAGGCCAGTAGGGGGTCTGGTGCGGTCCTGTACAGAAGAATCAGGCAGCTGTCCGCGAAAAGGGCAAAGGTGGCGATGAATTCCTGCATGGCTGGACCGGGCGGACGATGGAGGGCGCATCCGGGACCTGTCAGATGCCTCTGTCCCGGACGCGCAATAGAACATTATCTAAAGCAACTGGATGCCGAAGAATCCCCTGAGGGTGTACCGGAGTCCCACATAGAGTGCCAATACAATAAAGATCAGTTTGAGGACCTTGTTGGGGATGTATTTGCCTGTCCTCGGCCCTATCATGGAGCCGACGAAGATGCCCACCAGTTCAGCCCCGATCATCGGCCAATAGACCTTGACGCCGGCCAGGACCATGAAGTTGAAGATGGCGAAGATCATGCCGATGAGCACTGAGAGGGCGGATGTCCCGGCCACTACGAACATGGGGAGTCCGACCACGCTGGTGAGAAACGGGACGTATAGAAAGCCCCCGCCTACCCCGATGAAGGAGGCCACAGCGGAAATGACAAACCCGCCGATGAAGGCCCAGATGGGGCTGAACCGGAAGGTCTGGCCGAAAAAGGATATCTCCGTCTGCGCAAGACTCCATTTCAGGGTTTTCACCCCCTGCTCCTGGATATCCCCTTTCTTTTTGACGGTGTCCTCAAAGGCCTTGGCCGCGGCCTGGGCGGTTTTCTTGGATTTTTGGCCTTTCGGCGTCATTTCATACACCATGAAACCGCCGATAATAAAGACGATCAGACCGAAATACCCCTGATACTGAGAGAATTTCAGCTTGCCGGCGGTGGTGAAGACCACGAGGAGGGTGGCGACGAGGGCTCCGAGTCCCAGGAAAACGCCGAGGGAGGTCACCAGCCGTTTCTGCTTGCCGTAGTTATAACTGGATACCAGGGCCGAAAGACCCACCAGCCATTGATTGGATACCCGGATGCTGTCGGTGATGTACTTGTTGAGTTCGGGCGCGGAGTTCTTGAAGGTCTTGGCGTAAGCTCCCAGCCCGAAGATGGTGATGTGTCCGACGCCGGCCATAATGCCCCCGAAGGCGCCTACCGTGGAAAAGACCCAGCCCACCCAGATGGCCCAGAGAAAGCCGATCAGGAGGTTGACCTTGGGAGCGCCGGGGATGCCCAGGTATCCTCGTTCCGCATCCATATCGATCAGTCCCTCCGTCTTTCCCGCGGTCGCCTGTGAGATGGCCTTGCCCAGCTTTCCCTGGAGACCCAAGTCATTCCCCACTGAGGTGGTCGTTTCTTCAGCAGCCGCTGTTGCCTGGCCGGTAGCCGCATCCTGGCTGCGGGCCGGTCCTGTGAAAAAGAGTGAGATGACAGCCACTGCCGCCATGAGACGCAACATCCTTTTTACCGCCGGTTTCATACGCTTCCCTCCTTACCTTCTCTCATTAAAAAAATAATAGAACACCATCGTCCGAAGTTCCCTGAGAAAATCGTCCCCATACCCCTCCAGGCAAGAGGAGGAATTTTAATTTCCATTTTTAATGTGTTGCAAAGGGCTTTGGAATGTCGAGGCAATATGAGATGTTAATTTACAATAATTTTTTCACAGAATGCAACTTCTGATTTTCCAAAAATGCATATTGAGGCAAAAGACTTGAAGTCTTGTCCGGTAGTCTGGTATGGTTTAAGCGGCGTGAGGCGCAAGGGACAAGGCGTGAGGCGTGAGGCGCAAGGCATAGGAAAGAAGCTGAAAGCTCAAAGCTGAAAGGGAAAAAGACGTTATCAGTAGTGTCTGAACGAAAACCCGGAAATGCAAAAAGGGTGGAATCGAAAACTTGGTTTTATTAATTTCAACTCTATTCCATCAATTCGGAATTCGCAATTCCTCAATTCGCAATTGTGCCTGAATCACGCCAAGGCGTGATTTTCGTTCAGGCACTAGTTATCGGCTGTGTGGGAGGATTGCAAGGATAGGGCAGAGCGCCTTTAACGCAACAAACCCAATAAACTCCAGCATCCAGAATCCAGTATCGAGTATCCAGAACCCAGACAGGGGAGAAAATAGATGATCGGGATATCCAAACTTTATTGCGGAACGGTGGAGCCCTCCGACGCCCTCCGCTACGGCAGACGATCCGGGGACCTGCCTTCCCATCTGCTTCAGTTTTCAGAAGACAAGAAGCCCGTGGTGGTGTGGAACGTCACCCGGGCCTGCAATCTCAAATGCGTCCATTGTTACGCCCAGGCGAATGATCGGAAGGCAGAGATGGAGTTGAGCCATGAAGAGGGCCTCCGTCTGATAGACGATCTGGCCCGGTTCGGGGCGCCGGTGGTCCTCTTCTCCGGTGGGGAACCCCTGATGCGGCCCGATCTGATCGAACTGGCCCGCCATGCGGTGGACAGGGGGATGCGGGCAGTGATCTCAACCAACGGGACTTTGATCACCCGGGCCAAGGCCCGGGAACTGAAATCCATCGGGCTTTCCTATGTGGGCGTGAGCCTGGACGGGATGGAGGCGGTGAACGACCGTTTCCGGGGCAAAAAGGGCGCGTTCAGGGATGCCATGGCGGGGATCCGGAACAGCCAGGATGCGGGGCTGAAGGTGGGATTGCGCTTTACCATCAACCGGATGAATGTGATGGAGATCCCCCGGATCTTTGATCTGCTCGAGTCAAATAAAATACCGAGGGTCTGCTTCTATCACCTGGTATACGCAGGACGGGGCTCCCAAATCATCAAGGACGACCTGGACCCCGGCGAGACCAGAAAGGCGGTGGACCTCATCATTGACAGGACCAAAGATCTTCACGACCGGGGCATGGCTGCAGAGGTTCTGACCGTGGACAATCACGCGGATGGTCCATACTTGTATTTGCGGATGGTGCGGGAAAAACACCCGAGGGCGGGAGAGGTGCTCCGTCTTCTGGAGATGAATGAGGGGAACAGCTCGGGCCGGGGGATCGGCTGCGTCAGCTGGGACGGCGCGGTGCATGCGGATCAATTCTGGCGGCATTACAGCTTCGGCAATGTGCTCGAACGGCCCTTCAGCGAGATCTGGTCCGATCTTTCCAACCCCTTAATGGCAGGGTTGAAGGAGAAGAAGAGATATGTCACGGGGCGTTGCGCCTCGTGCTGTTGGCTGGATGTGTGTGGGGGCAATTTCAGAGTAAGGGCAGAGGCGGTGACAGGAGATGTCTGGGCGCCGGATCCTGCCTGTTACCTGACGGATGAAGAAATAAGGGACGTGCCTAAGGTGACCAAGTGAGCCAAAGTGCCTGAAATTTTGTAGTACGCCTTCGGCGGTTCGTTTAACGTGAAAGGCCGAATTTTTTGAAGGAGATAAACATTGATGAACATAAGACCCAGAAGGCTTCGAAGGACTCAGGCCATCAGGGATATGGTCCGCGAGACCACCCTTTCAGTAAAGGATTTTATTGCACCGCTGTTTGTAAAGCCCGGGAAGGGCGTCAGGGACCCCATTCCCTCCATGCCCGGACAGGTGCACTTTTCTCCGGATACCATTGTCAAAGAGGCCCAGGAGTTATGGTCCCTGGGGATCCCGTCCATTATCCTTTTCGGCCTTCCCGACAGCAAGGATCCCATCGGCAGCCGGTCCTGGGCCGAAGACGGGGTTGTCCAACAGGCAATATCGGCCATTAAGGCAAGGGTCCCCGAACTGGTGGTAATGACAGATGTCTGCCTGTGCGAATACACGGACCATGGGCACTGCGGGGTTATTTCAGACGGCGTGGTGGACAATGACGCAACTCTGGAACTGTTGGCCCGTCAGGCCGTATCCCATGCAAGGGCCGGGGCGGATTTTGTGGCGCCCTCCGACATGATGGACGGCCGCGTGGCCGCCATCCGCAAGACCCTGGACAGGGAAGGGCTTGAACAGACCGGCATCCTTTCCTATGCAGTGAAATACGCATCCGCCTTTTACGGGCCGTTCAGGGATGCCGCCGATTCAGCGCCCCAGTTCGGCGACCGGACCGGCTATCAGATGGACCCTGCCAATGCCCTGGAGGCCTTGAAGGAGGCCCAGCTGGACATGGATGAGGGCGCGGATATGATCATGGTGAAACCCGCGCTCCCCTATCTGGACATCATATCAAGGGTCCGGGAGATATCCCTTCTCCCGTTGGCCGCCTATAATGTCAGCGGCGAATACGCCATGGTCAAAGCCGCGGCGAGCAGGGGGTGGATCGACGGGGAGCGCGTCATGATGGAAATGCTTACGTGCATCAAGAGGGGAGGGGCCGACCTGATCCTGACCTATTTTGCCAGGGAAGCGGCGCAGAAATTGTAACTGGATGCTGGATACTCGATACTGGATGCAACCATGAGTTACAAGAAGCTGGAGATATGGCAATTTTCGAGGGGCTTGGTTGTTGATATCCATTTAATGACGCTGAATAACTTGCCGAAGTTTGAAATGTTTGAAGAGGGGAGTCAGATTCGTCGATCCATCAAGTCGGTGAGGTCCACAATTGTGGAGGGGTATGGGAGAAGGATGCATAAGCAGGAATTTATGCGTTTCCTGACTTATGCGATTGCCTCAAATGATGAGACTATTGATCATTTGGACACGCTTTATGAAACAGGGTCTTTGAAAGATGAACATTTTTATCACGATTTAGGAAGGCGGTTAGAAATTTTAGGCAAGAAACTGAACAAATTCATCCAATCGGTCAGCAAGGCCCACATGAGCGAAAAATGATCAGCATTCAACACCCAGCATCCAGCATCAAGGATCCAGGATCCAGCATCCAGGATCCAGCATCCAGTATCCAGCATCCAGTATCCAGAAACCAGCTCCGTCTTGTGGCGTGGGAGATTACCCGGAAGTGCAACCTCAACTGCGTTCACTGCAGGGCCGGGGCCGAGCGGGGACCATATCCCGGGGAGCTGAGCACCGCCAAATGCCTCGAACTCCTGGAGGAGATCCGTGAGGTGGGGACGCCGATTGTGATCCTGACCGGGGGCGAGCCTCTGATGCGGGAGGATGTCTTTGATCTTGCGCAGAAAGGAACCGATCTGGGTCTTCGTATGGTCCTGGCCACCAACGGAACGTTGTTGGATCCGGGGCTCGTGACGCGGATGAAGGATTCAGGCATCAAACGGGTCAGCATCTCCATCGACGGGGCCGACGCGGCGCAGCATGATGGTTTCCGAAAGGTCCCGGGGGCCTATCAATCGGCCCTGGAGGGTATCGAGTGTCTTAAGAGCGGCGGCATGGAGTTTCAAATCAACACCACGGTGACCCGCCACAATGTCGGGGATCTGGAGAAGATTCTGGAGCTTTCCGTTGGTCTCGGTGCTGCAGCCCATCACATCTTCCTGCTGGTCCCCACGGGCCGGGCCAAAGATATGCTCAACCAGGAGATAGACGCCCTTGAATATGAACGGGTGCTTCACTGGTTTTATGAAATGCGGGACCAGGTCCCCCTTCATTTAAAGGCCACGTGCGCCCCCCATTACTACCGGATACTGCGTCAGGAAGCCCACCGGAAGGGCCAAAAAGTCGATGTTGAGACCTATGGCCTGGATGCCGTGACCCGGGGCTGCCTCGGCGGCACATCGTTCGTATTTATTTCAAATACAGGGATTGTCCAGCCGTGCGGCTATCTGGAGCTTGACTGCGGGGATCTGAAACAGAGTCCCTTCCCCTCTGTATGGCGGGATTCGAAGATTTTCAAGCAACTGAGAGAGTTTTCCGCTTACAAGGGAAAATGCGGCCGATGCGAATACATGAAATTCTGCGGCGGGTGCCGGGCCCGGGCCTATGAGGCTACAGGCGATTTTCTGGCAGAGGAACCGTTGTGCGCCTACGAGCCCCTCAGGGCTTGATACTGGGTTCTGGATACTGGATACTGGATGATTGTTATTGGTTGTCCCTTTCAGCCTTGAGCACTCTAAACTGGATGGCGGATCGCTTATGGAATTCCTTGGGCCTTGCGCCGGATGCACTCAATAAATCCAACAAACCTAAAGACGCTATGACCCCGATTGACAGAAAGATCCTGAATGAAATCCAGTCTGATTTCCCTATTACGTCCCGTCCTTACCAGGAGCTTGGGAAAAAGCTTAATCTAACCGAAGACGAGGTGCTGGCGGCTGTCAGAAGGCTCAAGGAGAAGGGGATTATCCGTCGCATCGGCGGCAATTTCCACTCTTCCCGGCTCAATTTTGTGAGCACCCTCTGCGCTGCCAAGGTCCCTGAGGAGAAGATCGAGCGCTTTGTTGAACGGGTTAACCGGTATCCCGGGGTAACCCACAATTATCTGAGAAACAATACCTATAATATCTGGTTCACCTTTATTGCAGAAGATATTAATTTTATTGAGAATGCTTTGAGAGATATTTCCGATGAGACGGGGATCTCAGAAATCCTCAACCTGCCTGCGGAAAAGATGTTCAAGATCAAGGTGGATTTCGATGTGTAACCGTCGGACCTGACAGACCTCGCCTGTGACAAATCCGGAATGGCCGGACAACCTCCTTGAAGCAGTTCGGGGAGGGTATGGGTGCATAAAGGGGAAGGACCGATCATCGGGTGTTACGGTCCCCTTATGGTTTCGGTTTTTTCTAATGAGATCCCCTGCCGGATATTTTATCATATCCTCAAAAGCCTGAAGTTTTGTTGAGATCCAAAATTCCCATGACCCGCAGACGGTAAAAGCGTGGGCGCCGGGGAGGGTTTCAGCGGACCTGTCTGGCATCTCTTTGACGATATGGAAGACCGGATGCCTGCCGACAATCAGCCTGGGGCACATTCTCCTTTCCAAAACCCAATCCTCTAAAGAAATGTATCCTTTGAGCGGCATACGTAGTTTTATCGGTTCAAGGGGATGTCGGGGGGACTGTTCAGACTTCATTTTCCGAATTGATCCATTGTCTTTTCTGTGATATAAATAACGGTTTCACAGCAACTCCGGAGCCGACGCAGGGTCGCGAATGGATTGCTGAATAACAACCGATGGGAGTATGATATGTCTAAATTGTGGCATGGTCAGAAATGGCCTGAAGGGGTTCCGTATGAAATCACCGGATATGACAAGCCCCTGTTCTCTATATTAGATGAGGCAGCGCGTGATTATCCGGATAAAATCTATACCATCTTTAATGGCTTTACCCGCACCTTCGCTCAGGTGAAGGATGCGGCCGACCGCGTTGCCGATTTTCTGGTCTCGCGGGGCGTCCGACCAAAGGATCGGGTAGCCATCTTTCTTCCGAATCTTCCCCATTACCCCGAGATCTTTTTCGGCATCCTCAAGGCAGGGGGGGTGTGCGTCACCTGTAATCCGCTGTACCGGGCGTCGGAGTTGAACTTTCAACTCAAGGATTCGGGCGCCAAGGCCGTCTTTGTCATGGATCACCCTGAGTTTTATCCTACCGCGGCCAAGGCCGTCATCGGCTCCGAGGTGGAGACCGTGGTCGTTTGTAATGTAAAGACCTATCTCCCCAGGATCAAAGGGGTTATAGGATCATTGCTGGGGAAAATTCCAAGGGCCGACCACCATGAACCCGGACATTTCCTTTTCGATGAAATCCTCCGGTCGGCCCGGCCCGAGCCCCCCCGGCTTTCCATCGATGCGCTCAACGACCAGGCCCTGGTTCTCTACACCGGCGGGACAACGGGGGTCCCCAAGGGGGCGTGCCTGAGCCATGCCAACCTCCTTTCAAATGTGTTGAGCACCGAGCAATGGGTACGCATTCCCGAGGATTCAGGACCTGCGCAGATGATCGAAAAAGGGGGGGCCCATACGTATCTCGGGGTGCTCCCCTGGTATCACAGCTTCGGCCTGACCCTCTGCATGCTGACAAGCTGCAGGAATGCCTCCAGGTTGGTCTGCATCCCGGATCCCAAAGCCGGGAAACCGCCGTTCACAGAGGTTCTCAAATCGATCGAAAAATACAAGGTGACCATTGTTGTGGGGGTCCCCACCATCTATTCCGCCTTTGTCCATCATCCATTGATTGACAAATTCGACCTCTCTTCCGTTGTGGGATGCGGTTCGGGGGCGGCTCCGCTGCCGGTGGAGGTCATCAGACAGTTTGAGGAGAAGACCGGTGCGGTCATTTTCGAGGGGTACGGCCTTACCGAGACCTCCCCTGTTATTACACTCAACCCGACCGATGCTGACCGGCGCAAGGTGGGATCGGTGGGGATGCCCTATCTGAGCGTGGATATAAAGATCGTCGACCTGGAGACCGGAATCCAGGAACTGCCTGCGGGCGACGATGGCGAAATCGCTGCATCCGGACCCCAGGTCATGCTGGAGTACTGGAATAAGCCCGAGGCAAATAAGGAGGTATTCCGAGAGATAGAGGGAAACCGGTATTTTCTCACCGGTGATATCGGTCATTTTGATGAGGACGGATTTCTGATCATTACGGATCGAAAAAAGGACATGATCATCGTGGGGGGATTCAATGCCTATCCCAAGGAGATTGAAGAGGTGTTGTACACCCATCCAAAGGTCGCTCTGGCTGCGGTGGTAGGGGTCCCGGATCCTCATACCGGAGAGGCGGTCAAGGCCTTTGTTCAGCTGAAGGAAGGCCAGACTGCCACCGAGGAGGAGTTCCTCGAGTTCTGCAAGCACCGGCTGTCCGGGTACAAGCGGCCCCGGTCTATCGAATTCCGGGAGAGTCTCCCCACTTCGGTGGTGGGAAAGGTCCTGAGGCGGGTTCTCCGGGATGAAGCGTTGAAAAAAATAAACAAATAGGAGAAAAAAGCATGTTCCAGAATATCTTGGTTCCCACGGATTCTTCCGACAAGAACAGCCATGCCCTTGATATCGCCGTAAAACTCTGCTCCATCGATAAGGGAAAAATTCATCTGCTCCATGTCATAGAGGTTATCGCCAATACCACTTTTGACGAGTTCAGAGATTTCTATACCAGGCTCGAGGAGAAGTCCTTCAAGGACCTCAACGCCATGATTGCCCCATACCGGAAGCGCCGGGTCGATTTCGCGCCGGCGGTCATATACGGTAACCGGGCCCAGGAGATCCTCAGGTTTGCAAACGAAAACCAGATCGATTTGATTATCATGAAATCGCACCGTATAGATGTGGAGGACAGGGCCCAGGGGTGGGGGACCATCAGCTACAAGGTGGGTATCCTGGCCCAGTGTCCGGTAATGCTGGTCAAATGATAGCGATGAAGAACGCCGCCCTTGGCCGGGACAAAGAGACCCCCACGCGCTTACCGATAAGACACCAACTTCTTTGCATGGTGTCCCGCAAGGCGGGATTACAACCAAAGATTCCAATACACAACCTCCGATCGATGTTTTATCTGAGGATAACCCCATGATTGTCAGGAAAAGAGACGCCGCCCGCCCGCGGCTGACAGCCGATGGCCGTGTGTCGGATCGGTCGCGGCTCTCTAAGAAACTGCAGGGGGGAATAACATCCCTCTTCCTGTCCGTTGCATTGGCGGCGGCGGGTCCGGGATGTCAAAAAGACCTTCCCGAGCTGGATCCCGGGCGATATGTGTCAACGGTTCCCGGAAAAGCCTATGAGGTCCCCAGGGAGACAAGGGCGGATCTGCTCCCTGATGAAAGACAGCCGGGTATCCCTGAAGACCTTGCCCCGTTCAGGGACAAACTGAACCTGGCCCAACTCGTGGACATCGCCCTTCAGATCAACCCCACCACCCGCGCGGCCTGGGAACGGGCCAGGGCTGCGGCCGCTGAATGGGGCGCCGCCCGCGGGAGCTACTATCCGACGGTGAGCGCGGACGTGAGCGGGACCGGTGGAAAATTATCCCAGGCATCGAGTCTGGGTCCGTTCAAAGGGGTATATGGAGATATAGGCGTCAGTCTCAGCTATCTTCTCCTCGACTTCGGGGGCCGGGAGGCCGCTGCTGAGAGCGCCCGGCAGGCCCTGATCGCCGCCAACTGGAACCACAACCAGAGCATCCAGGACCTTCTCCGCGATGTGCCCCAGGCCTATTATGAGTATCTGGGCAACAAGGCCAGGGTGCGTGCGTCAGAGGTGAGCCTGAAGGAGGCCTTGACCAGCCTGCGCTCTACCGAGGAGCGGAAAAATGCAGGCGTGAGTACCGTTGCCGATGTATTGCAGGCCCGGTCCAATGCAGATCAGGTTCGTCTCGACCTGGTGGCCGATCGGGGGGCGGTGCAGGTTTCCCGCGGCCGACTGGCGACCGCTGTCGGATGGCCTGCCAACACGGCCTTTGACGTGGCCGAAGCCCCCGGGGATATTCCCTTGAATCGAATGGAGCAGAACACCAAACAGCTGATCGAGCTGGCCGTGCGCGACCGACCGGATCTGGCGGCCGCCCGCGCAGCCGTGCGTCAGGGTGAAGCGGAACTCAAAAAATCCGAGTCCGCCCTGTGGCCGAAGCTGATTGCCACGGGGAATGCCGGATGGACAGCGGTGGACGGGAAGGTCGGCGGGATCGATTATGAAGGAGACGATACCAACTACTACGGGGGGCTCGCGCTGCAGATTCCTATTTTTGAGGGGTTTTCTCTCCGGAACAGGGTCCGGGAGGCGAAGGCTTCCCTGGAAGCGGCGCGGGCGGCCCTTCGGGCAAAAGAGGAGTCGGTGATCGCGGATGTTTGGTCCGCCTATTATAACGTCCATACCGCGGCCCAGGCGGTTGAGACCAGCGAAACACTCCTGACCAGTTCCAGCGAATCTTACAAGGTCTCTTTGGCGCGGTACCGGGCCGGGGCAGCGGATATCGTGGAATTGCTCAATGCCCAGAGCCAGCTGGCCGCGGCTCGGGCCCAGCGGGTGGGGGCCCGGACCAGCCTCTTCACCTCATACGCAGAGCTCGTGCATGCCATCGGTGCGGGACTTCCTGCCGAGAGTCTGAATGATCTGTCCATATCTCTGGAAAAGGGGGAGGGTGCCGCCGATGGCCGTTAATTTGCGGGTTCCGACAACACGATCCATCATCCTTGCGGCGGCATTGCCGCTTATTGCGGTGTTTTTTTTCTGGGGATGCAAGAATGAACAGGAACAGCCCTCCAAGCCGCCCCCTCCCAGCGTTACGGTGGAAAAAGTGGTCCTTCGGACGGTTCCGGTTCACCTCAACTATGTGGCCACTACGGAATCGGTCAAGGTCGTGGATATCCGCGCCCGGGTGGAGGGTTTTTTGGAAGAGCGACGATTTGTGGAGGGATCGGATGTCCGCAAAGGGGATCTGATTTTCGTCATTGAAAAGGCCCCCTATGAGGCGGAGCTGGAACGGAGCCTGGCCCAATTGGCCCAGGATAATGCGGCGCTTTCGTTTGCTCAGGATCAGGTGGACCGATACCGGCCCCTTGCGGAAAGGGATTTTGTAACCCAGGAGGCCTTTGAGGATTACGAGACCAGGGCACGGGAGGCGGCCGCAGCGGTCAAGGCGGATTTGGCTAAGATCAGGCAGGACCGGCTCAATCTTGGGTATTGCACCATGTACTCCCCGATCAACGGGCGCATCGGTCGCACCTTGGTGAATGTGGGCAACCTGGTGGGCGCGGGTGATGATACCAAACTGGCCACCATTGCGCAGTTGGACCCTATTTATGCCTATTTCAGTCCCAGTGAAAAGGACCTGCGTCTGATCCTGAAGCACCGGCAGAAGAAAGATATCCCTGTAGACATCAAGCTGTCCGACGGCAGTACCCATGCGTACCCGGGAACGGTGGACTTCATCGACAACAGAGCAGATCCCGCGGCCAACACCATCAATATGAGGGCTGTCATCCCGAATCCTGAAAAGACGCTGCTCCCGGGCATCTATGTTCAGGCCAGTCTCTTCCTGTGCGAGGTGGCAGATACCCCCTTGATTTCTGAAAAGGCGATTTCCGAAGACCAGACCGGAATGTATGTCTATGTGGTGACAAAGGACAACACGGTGGAAAAACGGGCGGTCCAGGTGGGATTCCTGTACGATCACCGGAAGATCATCTGGAAAGGTCTGAAGGCGGGGGAACTCGTCATCACCGAGGGTCTGCAGATGGTCCGCCAGGGCATGACGGTCCAACTCCGGAATAACCAGGTGGGGAACCCGGAAGAGGACAGCGATAAGTCGCTTCATTCGGACGATAAACAGTCGGCTTCCGCAACCGACCACGGTAAATCGCAAGCAGCAACTCCTACTGAGGCGGGAAAAGGAACCAGCGGGCCGTCCACGTGCGGTGAATAGGCGCGCCCCATTTAAGCCCTATGTTTGTCGATTTCTTCATTGAGCGACCCATTTTCGCAGGCGTGATTTCCATCGTGATATCGCTGGCAGGTGCTGTCTGCATCAACCTGCTCCCCATCGCACAGTTTCCCCAGATAACGCCGCCCACGGTCCAGGTCAACGCCTCCTACACCGGCGCCAGTGCCGAGGTGGTGGAGAAAACCGTCACCACCCCCATCGAGGAGCAGATCAACGGCGTGGAAGGGATGACCTACATGTCTTCCATCAGCTCCAACGACGGCACCAGCAACATTACCGTCACCTTTGACGTGGGCTATGATCTCGACATCGCGGCGGTGGACGTCCAGAACCGGGTGACCATGGCCCAGCCCCAGGTCCCTGAGGATGTTCGCAGGTACGGGATTACCACCCAGAAGCAATCGCCTGATTTTGTGCTCATTATCTCCCTCTATTCTCCGGACGAGTCCCTTGACGAGCTCTTTCTCAGCAACTATGCCGCCATCAACATCGTGGACATCCTGAAACGGGTTCCCGGTGTGGGGGATGTCCAGATCCTCGGCGAAAGAAAATACGCCATGCGGTTGTGGCTGAATCCTGACAAGCTGACCAGCATGAACATGACCGCCATGGATGTCATCGCGGCCGTTCAGGAGCAGAACGTCCAGGTGGCCGCGGGAAAGATCGGCGATCCGCCCGCCCCCCCTGATCAGACATTCACCTATTCCATCAACACCCTGGGCCGGTTGTCCTCGCCGGAGGAGTTTGAGGACATTATTGTTCGGACCCGGACAGACGGGTCCGTGGTGCGGGTCAAGGATGTGGGCCGCGTGGAATTGGGGGCTGAGAACTACGGCTGGTTTGCGCACCTAAACAGCGAGAAGGCGGCCTCCATCGGCGTATTTCAACTGCCGGGCGCCAATGCCCTCCAGGTGGCCGAACAGGTGTATGGCGATCTGGAACGTCTGTCACAGCGGTTTCCGCAAGGACTCAAGTATGCGATCAGTTACGATACAACACTATTTGTGAAGGAGTCCATTAAGGAAGTCATCAAGACGCTGCTGATAGCCATGCTGCTGGTATTTCTGGTGGTCTTTGTTTTCCTTCAGAACTGGCGGGCCACCCTGATCCCCGCCATCGCCATCCCCGTGTCCCTTGTGGGAACGTTTGCGGTGCTGCAGGCATTCGGTTTTTCCATTAACACGCTGACCCTGTTCGGTCTGGTGCTGGCCATCGGCATCGTGGTGGACGATGCCATCGTGGTGGTGGAAAACGCCTCCCGCTGCATCGACGAAAAAGGCATGACGCCGAAAGAAGCCACCAAAGCGGCCATGCGGGAGGTGACAGGTCCGGTGATCGCCACCACCCTGGTCCTTATGTCGGTCTTTGTGCCCGTGGCCTTCATGCCCGGCATTACCGGCCAGCTGTATCGCCAGTTCGCCCTCACCATCGCCTTTTCCGTGAGCATCTCGTCCATTAATGCCCTGACCCTCAGTCCGGCCCTGTGCGCGCTCCTCCTTCGGCCCACGCCCAAAAAGCAGACCTGGTTTTTCCGAAAATTCAACCAGGCCTTTGAATGGTCCAGAAGCCGGTATCTGAAAGGGGTCCGATGGTTCATCCGGGCGTGGGTGGTGGTGCTGCTGGTATTTGCGGGTCTTTTTCTCGCCACCTATTATATGTTCAGAATCGTGCCCACCGGATTCGTCCCCGCCGAGGACCAAGGGTATTTCATGGTCATGCTTCAGGCCCCTGAAGGGGCATCCCTGAATCGAACCGGCGACGTGGTCGACAAGGTGGAAAAGGCCCTTCACGAAACGCCGGGGGTCCGAAGCTTTGTCTCCATCGGAGGCTATAACCTTCTCAACTCAGCGATGGATCCGGCATCGGCGGCCGCTTTTGTGATGCTGGAGCCGTGGGATGAAAGGGATACCCCTGAGCTGAGCCTTGACAGCATCATGGGAAACTTCATGGGCCGGGTCCAGGGGATCAATGAGGCGATTATCATGCCCTTTCCCCCGCCCCCGATCGAAGGACTCAGCACCACCGGCGGCTTTGAATATGAGCTGCAGGATCTTACCGGAGGGAGCCTGGTCGAGCTTCGGGACATGGCGGAAAAACTGATTGAAGAGGGCCGCAACCAGCCGAGTCTGACCCCTCTGAGCACCACCTTTGAGGTCAATTATCCCCAGTTTTATGTGGAGCTGGACCGAACCAAGGCCAAAAGCCTTAAGGTCACCATCTCGGACATCTTCACTACCCTTCAGACGTTCCTGGGGTCCATGTACGTCAACGACTTTAATAAATTCGGACGCGTGTACAGGGTGTTCATTCAGGCTGAAGATGAATACCGGGCCAAACGGGAAGATATTGCCAAGCTCTATGTGCGGGCTGCGGACGGCAGCATGGTGCCCCTGAGCGCCCTGATCAAAGTCAAGCAGATCCGGGGAGTGCAAAGTATCAAGCATTATAATCTTTACCGCACGGTTTCCCTTTACGGCGGCAATGCCCCCGGTTACAGTTCGGGGCAGGCCATCGAGGCGATGGAGGCGTTGTCCGCCAAACACCTGACCAGTCAATATGGATATGAATGGACCGGGACGGCGTATCAGGAGATCAAGGCCGGGGGAATGGCCCCTTATATTTTCACCCTGGCCCTGATCTTTGCGTTCCTGTTTTTAGCGGCCCAGTACGAGAGCTGGGTCATGCCCCTCATGGTAATGCTGGCGGTCCCCTTAGCCATTCTGGGTGCCCTTCTTGCCCAACACATTCGCGGCATCGCCAATGACGTCTACTGTCAGATCGGATTGGTGATGCTCATCGGTCTGGCCAGCAAGAACGCCATTCTGATTGTGGAATTCGCCCGCGGACTGAGGAACCAGGGCATGTCCATTGTGGAGGCGGCGGTTCATGCCTCGCGGGAACGGCTGCGTCCCATCTTGATGACCGCCTTTTCCTTTATCCTTGGAGTGGTTCCGATGGTGGTGGCTACGGGGGCCGGCGCCGCGAGCCGGAATTCCCTGGGCACGGCCGTATTCGGCGGCATGCTGGCCTCCACCTTTCTGAGCCTGGTCCTGGTCCCGGTCCTCTACGTGGTCCTCGAAAGACTCAGAGAGAGGGGACAAGGCAAAACAGATGTGAACAAAGCGACTGAAGTGAGTCAAGGTGCTTAAGGATTTTGGTCCGAGAGGTCTGCAAGAGGTCAAGGATGCAATGGTGTTGATCATTTTGGTCGCTTCTGCTATCGATTGGCAGTAAGATCGTCTCAACAAGATTAAAAAAAGGCGCAAAAGCGCAAAGGAGGTCATCAGATGAAATTCGCACAACGATTGATTGGCATGTCAATACTTCTGCTGCTGCCCCTGTTTTTCCTGACCGGCTGTTTAGGGCTTCAGAACTACGGGAAGATCCGCGTGGCGGACGGCCAATGGTCCAACACCATCCAGAACCTGATCGAGAACTGGCAGGAGTACCACATCTACTATGCCGGGCTCTCTTACAAGAGCCCCTCCGCCATTCTGTTCAATCCCAAACAGGGCGACAAGCGGGTCGTCTCCAACAGATGGACGCCGGTGACAGACCAGTCCGTGGCGATCACCATTGTCAAATGGCTCGATTCCTATGTAAATTATCCGCCGACCCTGTGGAAGATACTGGGGCCTCAGGGGGACTTCTTCGGATACGTGTACACATCGGCCGTAGAGCAGATAGTGGTGAGGGAGATCGAGCCCAATACCCTCTTTGTGGAAGATATTCCGCTGCCGCCGTTTGATTATGGACCCGGTGGAAGGGGGATGTAATGAAGAGGGTAAAAGTGGTGTCATGTCACCGGTAATCGCCATTGTGGGGAGACCCAATGTGGGCAAATCGACCCTGTTCAATCGTCTGTCCAGGAGCCGGGCGGCCCTGGTGGACGATCGGCCGGGCATTACCAGAGACCGGCTGTCCGCCCCCATCACGTGGGACGGGGCCTTTCTCACCCTTGTGGACACCGGCGGTTTTGAAGATCTGGGACAGGATCCCCTTCTGAAGGAGGTAAGGGCCCAGGTGGAAAAGGCCGTGGCGCAATGCGATCGGGTCATCTTTATGGTAGACGGCTGGCAGGGAGTTGCTCCGGGCGACGAGGAGATGGCGGAGGCGCTCCGCAAGAGCCGGAAAAAGGTTTTTTTGGCCGTCAACAAGGTGGATGGCCCTGAACATGACCATCTGACCCACGAATTCCACCGTCTCGGTCTGGATACGCCGTATCCGATGTCGGCCGCCCATGGATACGGCGTGAAAGGGCTGATGGAGGAGGTGGTTAAGGGACTCGATTCATCCGAAGCTGAAAGGGAAGATCCCGACCAGATACGGGTGGCGGTAGTGGGCCGGCCCAATGCTGGTAAATCATCACTGATCAACAGGATCCTCAAGGAGGACCGGCTGGTGGTGAGCGAGCTCCCGGGAACGACCCGTGATACCGTGGACACCCTTTTCCGGTATGGCGGCAGGGAATATCTGCTGATCGACACGGCGGGGATTCGAAGGAAGGCAAGGGTCACGGAAAAGATAGACAAGTTCTCCATGATCAAGGCCATTCGGAGTCTGGATCGTTGCCACGTGGCCTTGATCCTCCTGGATGCCGATGAAGGGGTTTCAGACCAGGATGCCCGCATCTGCGGCTATGCCCTTGAAAAGGGGAAGGGGGTGATCTTGACCGTCAATAAGTGGGACCTGATCAAGAAGGACGTGCGAAAAAGGGGGATACTGGAGCACGCCATTGAACGTAAGCTTAAATTTGTTCCATTCGCGCCGCAGATCCGTGTCTCCGCCTTGACCGGCGAGCGGGTGATGAAACTTTTTGAAAAGATTGACACTGTTTTTGATCAATTTTCGAGCCGGATCGGCACCGGAGTGGTCAACCGGGTCATCCAAAAAGTCATTGAAAAGCACGCGCCCCCGCGGTCAGGGGAACAGGGGCGGCTCAAATTCTTTTATGCCACGCAGACCCGCACCCGGCCTCCCACCTTTGTCGCATTCGTCAACAGGCCGGAAATGATCCATTTCTCCTACGAACGCTTTCTGATCAATCAACTGCGGGAAGAGTTCGGACTCACCTCTACCCCGATTCGAATGACATTCAAGAAGCGATAAAAGGCCTTCTGGAAATTCCAAGCGGAAATATGAATTATTTGTTCCTATCTCACTCTTACAACAATGGAGGACGCCAGGTGGGAGGCTTAAGAATTCTGTTTGTCGTATTTTCATGGCTTTGGAGTGTCCAATTTATTCTTCCCAATGCGGCCGAGGCTGCCTGGGAGTGGCAGAATCCCCTGCCACAAGGGAACACCCTGCGCGGGGTTTGGGGCAGCGCGACAAACAATGTCTTTGCCGTGGGGGATCACGGAACCATCCTCCGGTACAACGGCAGTTCATGGTCCTCCATGGCCAGTGGAACAACTACAGATCTCTATGGCGTCTGGGGCACTTCTGCAACCAATGTCTATGCAGTGGGTGGAGACGGCGTTACGAACGGGATCATTCTCCGCTTCAACGGCACTTCATGGTCCCAGATGAGCGCTGGAACCATCTATCATCTTGATGGAATATGGGGAACTTCCTCTGACAATATATTTGCAGTGGGTGAATATGGCACTATTCTGAACTATAACGGCAGTTCGTGGACAAAGATGACGAGTGGAACATCCCTTGGACTTTTCGATGTCTGGGGAAGTTCAGCCAACGATGTTTATGCAGTGGGCCACGCTGGATCGGTTTTCCGTTACAACGGCAGTTCATGGTCGGAGGTGGATACCGGAATATCCATTGCCTCCCCCCTCGTGGGCGTATGGGGGAGTTCAGATGACGATGTGTATGCTGTGGGGGGTTCCGTATTAGGAGGATATATGCTCCACTATAACGGCACTTCATGGACCCAGGTGAATACCGGAACAAATAGTAATCTGTACGGTATTTGGGGCACTTCTTCGGACAATGTCTTTGCCCTGATCGATGGCGGAGATGTCCTCCGCTGGGACGGCGGTTCATGGACCCAGATGAGTCTACCCTCATCAGATAATCTGTACGGCATCTGGGGCAGCGGGGAAACGAATGGTTTTATGGCCGTCGGGGAATACGGAGAAATTGTCGGCTGCGGCGACATCTTTTGTATCCCGATGCGGAGGGGATCAACGGACTTTCTCATAGACGTTTGGGGAACGCCGGGATCCGATATGTTTGCCGTGGGTTGGGACGGAACAATCCTCCGGTGTACCGGCGGTTCATGGACCTCCATGACCAGCGGAACCACCCAGAATCTTTTGGGCGTATGGGGTAGTGCGGGAAACAATGTCTTTGCAGTGGGCAACAGCGGCACGATTCGTCGCTATGACGGCAATTCATGGACCCAGATGACGAGCGGAACAACCGGCCAGCTAATGAGCGTATGGGGCAGCGCCGACACCAACGTCTTTGCCGTGGGTTATGACTCTGCCGCGGGAACAGCATTGATTCTCCGTTATGACGGCAGTTCATGGGCAGCGATGCATAACGGCGTAAACAAACAACTCAACAGCGTCTGGGGCTCGTCTTCAAACAATGTGTTCGCCGTGGGTAACAACCCGGGTGGATATGGAGGAGGGGTCATCCTCCATTATAACGGCAGCTCATGGACACAGGTAACGAGTCGCGAAGACTGTGATTTTCGAGACGTATGGGGCAGCTCGGGGAGCGACGTCTATGTGGTGGGGATAGATTACAACAACCATTCTGACGGCGCATTGGTTCTCCACTACAACGGCAGTTCATGGAACCGCATCAGTCTTGGAACAACGGATCATTTTTCAGGCGTTTGGGGCAGCTCGGCAAATGACGTCTTTGTGGTGAGCATCACCCCGAGGATCTTCCACTACAACGGGGCCTCATGGACCGCGATGGAAAGCGGGAGCGCCAACCAGCTGGAAAGCGTCTGGGGCCGGTCCAATACAGATGTCTTCGCTGTTGGAATAGGCGGGACAATCCTTCATTATTCAATCTCGCCGACACCATGTCCTGGATGTGTCGGTGATCCTGTCACCATCCAAGGTGAAGACTATCCTCCAGGCACCGACTGTGAATGCACGGCCACCACATCAATCACCATTGGCCCTGACGTGACTATCCAATCCGGGGCCAAAGCCGTGTTTAAGGCCCCGCGGGTATACGTCAAAAGCGGGGCAACCTTCGAAACCGGTTCCGAGGTGACCATCCAGCAGGAATAAGCTCTGTCTGATGGTTTTTGTCATAGCGCCCCATGGCATCCTGAACCACCTGCTATGATGAAACTATTTGCACTATGCACACAATCAAGGAGGAAAGAAATGATGAAGCGGTTCATGTCGATGATACGGTTATTGGTTCTGGTCGGTTGGATCTGCCTTCCCTGTCAGGCACTGACAGCGAGCATTACCCAAACAACAGCAGCCATCGGGCAGGGGTGTGAAGCCACCGGGCCAAATTCCACTGCCATGGGCTGAAGGGCAAGCGTTAATGACCCGACACTGTGAAATTGTATGGGCGCGCCGCGCGGAGGACAATTTGAGGGAAATCGTCGACTATATCACAGCGGACAGTACGGCAAACGCCTTAACGATTTCGACAAAAATCAAAGAGGAGGCATCCAGCCTCTATACCATGCCCGAAGGGTGCCGAATCGTTCCAGAGCTTAAAGACCACGGCATTTTGCATTACCGGGAGTTGATCGTGTCCCCGTGGAGAGTCATGTTCAGAATAGAAGGCATGAAGGTCTATGTTTTATCTGTTTTGGATGGCAGACGAAATATCGAGGACATTTTGTTAAGCAGGCTCATTGGCTGAAAGAGGGCATGTGCACCTAAACAGCGCCCGAGTAAAAACGGCTAAGCCATTCTCTTCTTAAACACAGCTCCGCATTATATTTCCGCAACCGCCCATTCCCACGTCTTGGCGTGGCCATTCAAGGCGCAAAGTCCGCTGAGATTTGTATATACTCCGTCGTGTGAGAACCGGCTCGTGCAAAACAGTTAACGTATTCCAAGGGAAAAGGGAGACAGGCAATGAAGAATCAGATCGGGGTCGTTTCGTGGCGTCAGATTATGTTGTTCTCCGTGTTTTTAAGCTGTATTGCTCTTTGCCAGGCGGCTCTCGCAGAACAGGTCATCATCAGTCCCGACAACGTAAAAGCTGAAGTCTATCAATCCAGCACCGCATATGTTTTCGGCCCCTCAACCGGCACCCACATCAATCTCGGACAGTATTGCATCACCGGAGAGAACAATTCACAGGAGGCCATGGCCCACTGCACCGTGGGGGGCGGCTGGGGCAACTGGGCCGGCAGGCAGTGCGGCACGGTGGCGGGCGGCTGCACCAACGAGGCCCTTGGTGATTGTGCCGTGGTGGCCGGGGGGTGCGGCAACGAGGCCAGGGGAGAATGCGCCGCTGTCAGCGGGGGCAAATCCAATCACGCCGACGGCGACTTCTCGTGGGCCGGCGGCCAATATATGCAATTGACCACTGCCGCAGACCACACCTTTGTCTGGGGTTATGCGGAGTACAACAACCCACAGGAGATCTCCACTCCTAATGCCTTTTTGATCTTCCCTGGAGGCACGGCAGGCAAAGTCGGCATCGGCACGTCCGCACCGGTGGAAAAGCTCCATATCCGCGAAAGGGCGAGCGACCTCGGGGCGGCCGTTCTTCTGGACAGCACCGGAGGAACAGGAGGGCGGCAGTATTATGTTGGGAGCACGCTGTCATCCAATATCGGCGGCCCAGGCCTGTTTCAGATTTATGATGATACGGCCAATCAGCCCCGATTGAACATCGACCCGTCGGGTAACGTAGGCATCGGCACCACGAATCCCGGCGGATTCAAACTGGCGGTCAACGGTACTGCAGCCAAGGTGGGGGGAGGGGTCTGGTCTGTCTATTCCGACGCAAGGCTTAAGGACATTACCGGGGAATACAGTCGTGGTCTTGATGCCGTTTTGGGGCTAAGGCCGATTATGTTCCGCTACAAGGAAGACAATCCAAAGGGCCTTCCCACTGATGATGAATATATCGGCTTCATCGCCCAGGAAGTGCAGGAGGTGTTTCCAGAGGCGGTCAGCGAAGGGCCGGACGGTTATCTCGATTTCAATATGCACCCGGTCAATGTGGCGTTGGTCAATGCGGTCAAGGAGCTGAAGGCGGAAAACGAGGCACTGAAAAGCGAAATTCAGCAGATCAAGGCGGTGTTGGGGATGTAGGACAACCGGCCTTCTATACCTCCCTGTGGGATCGCTTTCAGCCGCGACGGTTAGCCGTGAATCGTGGCTTGGAAACCACTCTCACGGATTTTTATGACTCGGGGAAAAACAAAAACCCCAGAGAGAACCTTCCCGTCTCCGCGTGGGGCGTAATTCAATGGGATTGGCTTAAGGAGCGATCACCTGAGGGAAAGACCTATAAACGCTATCTCAAGGCCGTGGTCTATACCGGCGGATAGGGCGGGGTTAAAATCTTTTACTGCTGCATTTTAACCACGGCCCCGCTTTCCGCACGAAAGCCGGGTTGAACCGTTATGGTCGGCGCCGTAAATGTGACGGCAGCGCCGTTTTCAACGGTTACGTTGGCGCCTAAGGTAATGGATGAAGCATTGGAACATGCGCAGGTGGTGCCTGCGCGATATGTCGCATTGGTAATCACCCCATCGGAAGGGCAATCGGGACATGCCGACTCCACCCCCCAGATTTCCACGTCGTCGATGTTCCAGCCACAATATCGCAATGATCCGTCGGTGATTCCCATGGTCCACCGCAGATAAACCGTGGACTGACCATCGGCCACGCTGGAGATATCGAAATCCTGCAACACCCAGGAAGAATCCGCCACCTCGGCGGTATTTCGCCAAAATGTGGTCCATGTGGTTCCGTTGTTGCTGACACGCACATAGGCATGGTCATACAGATAATTTTCCACTCCCAGCCAGCGACGGAACTTCAAGGAGACATTGGACAGGCCCGAACAGTTAATAGCAGTGCTGGTAAGGTGTCTTTCAGCAAGACTATTCTCATAGTCACCCGCGAGGTTGTAGCCATACACATTGTTGCCGGTGTAACCGCTGGTCGGGTCTGGATTTCCTCCCTCTTCGCCGCCGCCTCCGGTGGGGGTGCCCCAGGCCCACAGACCCTGGGTGGTCCATCCGGGGTTGGTATCCATGTTCCAAGAGTATTGAAGGGTGGGGGAGGGACCCCCGCCAATAGTGAGATAAGCGACCGCGCAGGCGACATTTGCGGAGGTGTACTTGATCCGCATGTAGCCGCCTTCCCCCCAGTTCGTGCCCCAGCTGTTCCGTAAAATCCAGTACCCTTCGCCGTTATTATCATCCCACCCCACCAGGGCAACCCCATGGTTGGTGATTGCGTAAAAACAGGGGTCGTCTGGGTAGTAGCCCTCGCAAGAGGTGTTCGTATCCTCGTAAGGGCCCTCGCCCCCCATATACGCCTCAAAAGCGCTTCCCACGTACACGGCAGCATCGACGACACCATAGGTCATGATGGCGGTCTTGATGGCCTCAATATCGTTGCACTTGATGCGGTGCCAGGAATGGAACGTGGTGCGTGGGGCAGCCCAGGCGGATGATTGACAGGGTTGCTCATAATCCTCGTATG
Organism: Deltaproteobacteria bacterium; assembly: GCA_021737785.1. Taxonomy (NCBI): domain Bacteria; kingdom Pseudomonadati; phylum Myxococcota; class Myxococcia; species Deltaproteobacteria bacterium. The sequence goes on along the minus strand of JAIPDI010000002.1, from coordinate 54,438 downwards.
GATAAACATTCTCATTGCACACCCCGTAATCAACCAGGGCGTCAAGTTCCTCATAATCATAATCCGCCCCATCGCAGCCATCGAAACCGGAATAATGATCCGATAGACAGAAGGCCACAAAGGCTTCCGAGAAATCGGCGCAGTTGGCGTCATATTTGCCATTGGCCCAGTTGTAGGTTCCTTCTGCCGCGGCACAGGCCCCGAAGGCGTAGCAGTCGCCGCAGTCGCCCTGATTCCGGACAGGGCCGATATATGAGCGGCCATTGTAGTCTCTCCAGTCAAAAGAAGAAGGGAGCGCACTTTGGCCGATGTGCTCCGCCAAGGGTCCCATATCTTCAACGGTTTCCACAGATCTGGGGAAACTCGGCGGTCGCCTGCTGAGGAATTTTTTCTTTTGTTCAGGCGACATATCAAAGACCCAGTTATGGTCCACGGTAAATTTGTATCCATTTTGCTTGATCTTGGCCCTGATCTGCTCAAGTGTATCTTCTGCTCCAAACCGCAATATATCCGTGCGTTCGGCTGAGGAGGAACCCTGGAGGAAAAATGAAAACGGGATCACCACCATCAGCAGGAGCAAGATTTTTTTATACATTTTCATCAGGTCACACACTTTTATTTGACTATTATTGTTGCTTCAAATGTCTTGGTCGGGGGCCTTTCTTTTTCAAATCGCCTGTGGTAGATCAATTTCAGGAGAGTTTCCCCGGCCCCTTGAGCCTTGAAACGCATAATTACTTTACCACCAACGCCCCGACCTTTCCTATCCGGCGTGAACTCTGTCTCCCCAATTTGTTTCAGGATTTTCATATCAAGGGAGGCAATATCCCAGACATAACCGGTTGTCGGATTACCCCTCAGCTCAACTTCCAATGTTTCTCCAATGCCCAATTCCACGGTGCGGCCCAGATCCTTTTCGGCCAGCTTAACCGACACAGGTGCAGAAGCACTAAATGAAACGATCAGGAAAATAAGGGATAATTTATACATGACAGGTCAGCTTGGGATGCCTATGCCGCCTCACCTGTGCATGAGGCGGCAAGTAAGACAGGTTCAAATCTTTTACTGCTGCATGTTGACCACCGCCCCCGTATGCGCACGAAAGCCGGGTTGCACGGTTATGGTCGGTGCCGTAAAGGTTACGGTAGCTCCGTTTTCAACGGTTACGTTGCTGCCTAAGGTAATGGATATGGCATTGGTGCACGAGCAGGTGGTGCCTGAAACATATGTCGCATTGGTAATTATGCCGTCGGCAGGGCAATCGGGACAGGAGTCGGGGGCAGGATCAAGCCGGATCACACCCACACCATAATGAAGCATTCCCCCATAGTAGCCTCCCCAGCTCATTGAGTGGTCGCTGTAGTCCCAGGTATCATGGATATAGATGGTCTGTCCTGTATCGTTGTATCCATACCCTAGCATGGTATGGCCTTGAACCTGTATCAGAACAGGACGACCGTTATCAATTTCGGTTTTGAAGTTGTCAAAAGTAAAGCCCGTTGCGTTACCATTGTAACCGTAAATGTACTGGGAAAAATTCGTGCTTACAGTATAGCCCCTCGATTCGACAAAATCACGCATACCGTGGCAACCGTCACGCCTTCCTGGTTCACATCCTGTATAATTATACAAAGGACTGCCATCAGTGTAATAGTAGAATCTGGTCGAACCATCAGTGTTCGAGAGCGAAGATTGGTTGGTTCCCATATAATCCCCGGTACATTCACCATAAGTATGTTCCGTCCAATTGCCGATAAAAGGATCGGCATCTGAATTTTCATATCTTATCCAGTAATCATCAACGTGACCTTTTGTCGCTCGACCATCCAGACCCAGACGTGTGGCACTGAGTGGGCATAGAGCCCTTGTTTCACCGTTAATTACAACGGTACCCCACGTTGCGTTTGTCATGGGAAATACCCCGCCATTCACAGGCCCGGCGTACATATTTGAATATCCGACGTTGTCATAATGCCCGAACATCATGGCGGCAGAAGTGGCTGAGCATCCAAAGCACCAGGTCATAGCAGGGACATTGGCAATGGTATTGGTTCCAGCTGCAGGGTGGGGTTCGGGAACTGCGGCGATCTGAGAGCTGAACCCTTTCGGCGGATTCGGTCGACTCGGGACAATTATCTCGTCAATTGTTTTTCCGTTCTTGACAAACCGGTTTACCACATAAGGATTTGACGAGCGGATGCCGTATTGGTTTATGGGTATTTGTGTGGCGTCCGCGCCGATTGCAGAAGTAGGGGCAATAAAAGCAAAAATCGTTGACAAGGATACAACAGTCCACCAGATGCCTTTTCTTAACGTCTTGTCCATTTCTTACCTCACCCTAGAAAATTTCAATGCCCCGATGATCTCCTGATTAAATCCAAAAATTTCTTTTTAGGTGTTGCATATTCTGCTACATCAGCCGCAAATCTGAAATGCAGGGGGTAAACACGATCATTCTCTATAGGGAATGCGCATAGATGCTCATCATATGTTCCCGAGCCTAACGGCTTATACATACCCGTTTCTCTTAGTTTTTCAAGTAAAAAAATTAATCGATCGCCTTGGTTATATGTGCCGTGATAGGAGCTTGGGCCGGCCGTAAAAGAGGCAATAGACCTGGAATGATCGCGAGGCTCTCTTGTTGGCGCATTTTTTTTTGGTCAGACGCAGAATAGCTTTCCGTGATAACAATTGTAGGGTCGGAGAAACTTCCTTTCAATATTTCTTCAATATTCACAACCGCCTCGGACGTTATTTTTTGTTCAGTTCCGTTTATCTTGTCCATTTTCTTAACGTGGACAACTTTTCCGACAACGATTATATCTGCCTGCGTGACGAGATGGCTCAACATCTGAAAATCCAGTGGCGGTGGTGGCGGTTGCATGGTATTAACCGTTTTGACAGTAAGAAAGATGAATATGATCGCTAAAGCGAGTCTCGAAAAATTTCGGAAATGCATGCGCAACTTCTGTTGAAAAAGGCTCTGAATAAGGTTTTCGAGCCGATCAGTGTCAAGAAAATCGGGGCTTGGCTGGTTCCTGTAATTTCAATATAGTGCTTAGGTACTTGAAAGTCCAAAGTTCTTCCGTCATGCTGGACTCGCTCCCCGCAAGTACGGGATCTTCGACCGGCATCCAGAGCCTTATCATGCCGAAAGTATTCTGGATTCCGGGTTTCGCCGGAACGGCGACAATTAAAGCCGGAATCGAGTGATTCTAACTGTTCCAAGAACTTTGGACTGTACAGTTAGAACCTTTGCTAAGTCGTTAACTGTGACCAAAAAAACGGGAGATCTCTAGTATCATGGATTCAATGGTGTATTCACCAGGGATCACACTTGCATGGAAACCATTCTTTTCCGCTGTCTTTGCCGTGATGGGGCCGATGCAGGCGACGGTTACCCGTTCCATCCACTTCTGAAGCTGATCGCCGTCCGCCTCGAACATCTTTACAAAATTGGTGACCGTGGACGAGCTGGTGAAGGTCACCATGTCGATGGACCCCTTCATGAGGAGTTCCCTGACACTGCCCGTATCATGGTCGGGACTGATGGTCCGGTAGGCATGGACCACGTCCACCCGGGCCCCGGCCTTGCGCAGGTCGTCCGGCAGGACCTCTCTGGCCCTGGCGGCCCTGGGAATAAGGATATTTGCCCCCCCGATCCCTGCCTCTTTGAAGGCGTCCACCACCGCTTCGGCCCGATACTCGGCCGGCATCAAATCCGGCCGGATCCCCATCCGTTCCCACACCTCGGCGGTTTTGGGGCCGATGACTCCGATCTTGATCCCCTTTAAATCGCGAACGTCCTTTCCTGCGACTTCCAGCCGCTCAAGGAAAAACCGGACCCCGTTGACAGAGGTAAAGACCAGCCAGTCATATTCATTCAGATGCTCAATGGCCCGGTCCATGGGTTCCCAGCTTTCAGGAGGCATTACCTCAATGGTGGGGAATTCAATGGTCTCCGCCCCCAGAGTCTCCAGCGTGCGGCGAAACTCGCTGGCCTGCTCCCTGGCCCGGGTGACCACGATCCGTCTGCCGAAAAGGGGTTTTGTTTCAAACCAGTTGAGTTCCTCTCTCAGACGGACCACATCGCCCACAACGATAATAGCGGGCGGCCGGATCCGGTTTTCCTCTGCAATACGGCCGATATTCTCGAGGGTCCCCACCCAGGTGGCCTGCCCGGCAGAGGCGCCCCTGCGTATCACCGCCACCGGCGTATCCGGGGACCGGCCGTGTTTCATGAGGCTTAGGGCGATGTGAGGGAGATTCCCTACGCCCATGAGGAACACCAGGGTCCCGACGCCGGTGGCCAGCTTGTCCCAGGCGATATTGGATTTTTCTTTGAGCGGATCTTCATGACCGGTGACAAAGGCCACCGTGGCCGTATAGTCCCGATGGGTGAGGGGGATACCTGCATAGGCCGGTACGGAGATGGCCGACGTGACCCCGGGAACAATCTCAAACCCCACGCCCGCCGCGGCCAGTTCCTGGGCCTCTTCCCCGCCTCTGCCGAAGATGAAGGGGTCTCCCCCCTTGAGCCGGACCACTGTCTTTCCGTCCGCTGCCCTGTCCACGATCAGGGCATTGATCTCTTCCTGGCCCATGGTGTGGGCGCCGCCCTTTTTCCCCACATAGATCAGCTCCGCACCTTCTTTGGCATAATCGAGGAAGGCTGGATTTGCCAGGTAGTCATAAATGATCACATCGGCCCGGCAAAGGCATTCCATCCCCTTGATGGTCAAGAGGCCCGGATCGCCGGGCCCGGCGCCGACCAGATAGACGGTACCCTTTGCGATGGCTGATGGCGGACGGCTGACGGCTGATGGATTCATGGCGTGTCCTTGTGACGGTTTGTCGGGTTTATTGGGTTAATTGGGTTTGTGTGTCGGGTTCGTGGGCTGCCAGGCATCCAGTCCAGCATTCCCGCTGAAGACGGGATTTCCGCTACGCTACAACCAGCATCCAGTATCCAGTATCCAGTATCGAGCATCCAGTATCCAGCATCCAGTATCCAGTATTCAGTATCACGCATCCATTGCCGACCCGTAAATCTTCTCCAGCACCTTGTCCGCCCCTGAGGCGAGGAGGTTCCTGGCGCAGGCAATCCCGATGGCCTCGGCCTGATCTTTTGGCCCGGCCGTCTCTTCCCTGAAAAGCCTCGTCCCGTCCAGTTCCGCCACCATGCCCTTGAAGGAGAGGCGGTCCCCGTCCAACCGGGCAAAACCGGCGATGGGAACCTGGCACCCCCCCTCGAGTTTTTTCAGAAAGGCCCTTTCGGCGCTGACCGTCATGCGGGTCGGCCCATGGTCCAGAAAACTGAGAATATCAGCAAGCCCGGCATCATCCCGCCTTATCTCCAGCCCGAGGGCCCCCTGCCCTACGGCAGGCAGGAGTTGATCCTGTGGAATGACCTGGCTGATCCGGTCTGCCAGTCCGAGCCGTTTGAGACCGGCGCACGCCAGGATAACGGCATGGAGTTCTCCGGATTCAACTTTCCGAAGGCGGGTGTCCACGTTACCCCTCAGGGGCACCAGGTCGAGGTCCGGCCGGATATGGAGCAATTGGGCCCCCCGCCTGAGACTGCTCGTCCCTACCTTGGCATTGGGGGGAAGCCGGTCAAGGGGAAGGTCGTCAACGGAGATAAGCGCATCCGAAGGGTCTTCACGTTCCGGATAGGTCGAAAGATAGAGATTGTCGGGGAGTTCCGCAGGCACATCCTTCATGCTGTGAACCGCCAGATCGACCCGCCTTTCCAGCATGGCATCCTCGATCTCTTTCACAAAAAGGCCCTTGCCCCCGATCTTGCTAAGGGGGGAATCAAGGACCTTATCCCCGGTGGTCTTGATCTTGACAAGCTCCACACCGATTTCAGGGTATCTGGCCTCCAGTTGGGCCTTGACCCATTCACTCTGTTTAAGCGCTAACCTGCTTCCCCGTGTCCCTATTCTGAGCATCCGACCTCCGCCTTTACAATGCGCCAAGCATAAAGCGCGCCATTTCCAGATCGTAGGGGGTGGTGACCTTGATATTTTTCTCCGAACCTTCCACGACCGTCACCGGGATTCCCGACCTTTCCACCAGGAATGCGTCATCCGTGGCCTCTTCCCATGCTTCAGCCAGGGCCCTGTGATGGGCCTTCAGGATGTCGGCATAGCGAAAAACCTGAGGGGTCTGAACCATCCATACCCGATGCCGATCATAGGTCTTCACCACCTCGTGGCAATCGTTCACCTCCTTGACCGTCTCCTTGGCAGGGAGGGCCGCGATCACGGCCCGGTGGACCCTGGCGGCATCCATCACCCGCTTCAGAAGCCTTTCATCGATCACAGGCCGGACCCCGTCATGGATCAGGACCAGATCGTACCTGCCTCCCGTGGCCTCGACTCCCAGCCTTACCGAATCCTGGCGACGCCTGCCCCCCGCAACCACTGATTCGACCTTTGTGAGGCCGAATTCCTCTACGATATACTCCCTGCAGTAGGCCACATCTCCGGGGGGCGCCACCAGGACAACCCCGTCCACCTGGCTGCATTCCTGAAAATGGATCAGGGTCACGGCAAGGATGGGCCTTCCATCCAGACTGAGAAACTGCTTGGCCCGGCTGCTCTTCATCCGAATGCCGGATCCCGCGGCCGGGATGACGGCAACGGTCTTGAGAGACGAGGGGTTCTTCATGAGGGCCTCAGCTCAGACATTTTAATGTTCCTGTGAGAGCGGCTTTCCAGCCGCGAAATGTCGTGGCAAGATGCCGCTCACACAAGACTGTGATATTTTTAACCTGGAACCTGTGAATGCTTACCAGAAAACAAAAGCAGGTCCGGGACCGAATTCCTTTCCCCGAACCTGCTCACAACAAGGAGTCTCTTCATCCCTGGACAACCTTCCGGGTCTGCTTTTTCAGGCGGTTGATCCGGCGTCGAAGGATATCGGCCTGCTTCCGGTCTTTGCCCGAACGGACCGTCTTTCTTTTTTCCCTGAGCTGGGCCATTTGGGCCTTTATTTCGTGAACGCTGGCCTTTTCCTTCTGGCCCTTCTTTTTTTTGCCCTTATCCAGAGTGTCATCTTCAATGCCGTAATACTCCTTGATAATGGACAGCAATTCCCCTTTCTTCATGGCATGGGCCCCCACAACTCCGGGGATCTCCATGGCCACTTCTCTCAGTTCAATGGCCGTCATTTTGTCCAGAGGCTTCTTGAACTCAGGCGCCTTTACCGGCGGCTTCTCCTGAATCTCTTCCTTAGTCTCCTGATTGACCGCTTCTGTAGTCTCTTCTACCATTATTGTGTCTCCTTTTGTAATATAGGCGCAAGGCGCAAGGCGTTAGGCGCACGGTATAGGGGCTTTCTTTTATCACACCTTCGCTCTCGACTCAACAGGAACCTTAACGGTTTTGTAGATTTTAACTGCCCGCAATAATTCGTAATCCACATATCCCCAAGACGGCCTGATGGCCGCAACCAAACCTGCCAAGGCCGGATTCACAGAGAGCCACAAAGATCTCTTTTATCCAAAGGCTATTACCGGATAATGGACGAGGGCCCGGCAGGCCTTGGTGTTCTGATCCTGAATTTTTCTTCCAGGATCAGAACGACCCCGTCAAGTCTTCTTCGCGTCCTTTGCGCCTTTGCGGTTCGACGATACCAAATCCCTCAATTCCTCAATTCCCGAATCCTCTCTTTTCTACCCCTTTTTCAAGAAAGGCGTCAGCAGGTCGATGGGCAACGGGAAGATCGTGGTTGAATTGCTCTCCGACGATATCTCCCGCAGGGTCTGAAGGTATCTCAACTGGAGGGCCTCAGGATATTTCCGGATAATTTCCGCGGCGTCCGCCAGACGGGTGGCGGCCTGGTATTCGCCCTCTGCATTAATGACCTTGGCCCGTCTCTCCCTCTCGGCCTCGGCCTGCCTGGCCATGGCCCGCTGCATCTCCTGGGGCAGATCGATGTGCTTGACCTCTACCGTGGCCACCTTGATTCCCCAGGGATCCGTATGTTTATCCAGAATATTCTGAAGCCTCGTATTGATCTTGTCCCTCTCGGCCAGCAGCTCGTCCAGTTCCACCTGGCCGCAGACGCTCCGCAGTGTGGTCTGGGCCAACTGGGACGTGGCAAAGAGGAAATTCTCCACCTCGATGGTGGCATTAGTGGGATCCATGACCCGGAAATAGATCACTGCATTGACCTTGACCGACACATTGTCCCGGGTGATGACATCCTGCGGCGGCACGTCCATGGCAACAAGACGAAGGCTCACTTTCACCATCTTATCAATGATCGGAATCAGGATAATCAAACCGGGTCCCTTTGTCTTGATCACCCGGCCCAGACGAAAGATCACTCCCCGCTCGTACTCCTTCAGGATCTTGATGGCCGAGGCCAGGAACAGGACAACGAGCACGATCGCTAATATGTAAAACATATCATCCTCCTTTACTGAGAGTTGCGTAGTTGCCGGGCGATGGATTCGGGGCCTTCCTGACCGTCAGTACCAGGCCCTTGATTCCTGTCACTTCCACCTTGTCTCCGGGTTCAAGACGTTCTTCTGAAACCGCCCGCCAGTATTCCCCATGGACAAAGACCAGACCCTCCGGCGCGATCAGTTCTCTGACCTCCCCGATTTCCCCCAACAGGCCGTCGGTTCCTCCTCTCGGCCGCGTGTGATAGGCACGAAACGCCAGGGCCGCCACAGCCACGAAAAATCCGCCGATCAATAGAATCGTAGGCAACATCAGTCTCAGAGAAACCCCCACATCTTCAAACAACATGATAGACCCCAGGGTCAGTGAAATCAGTCCTCCGATGGAAAGAATGCCGTAGCTCGCCACCTTGACTTCCGCAATAAACAATATGACGGCCAGGAGAATCAGGAGAAGTCCTGCATAGTTCACCGGGAGGGTCTGAAAGGAGAAAAACGCCAGGATCAGCGATATGGCGCCGATGACTCCGGGAAAGATCGCCCCGGGGTGGGAGAGCTCGAAATAGAGCCCGGCCAGACCGATCATCATAAGGATATAGGCGATATTGGGATCGCTGATGGTCTTGAGGACCCTGTCCCGGAATCCGGGCCTGTAGTGTACCTGTTTCAGCCCGGTGGTCTTGAGGATCACGTTGCCCTGCGGCATCCGGATCTCTCTGCCGTCCAGGTCCCTGATCAGGTGGTCCAAATCTTTGACCACCAGGTCCACGACATTTTTCTCAAGGGCCTCATCCGCGGTGATGGAGACGCTCTCCCGGATCGCCTTTTCCACCCACTCGCCGTTTTTCCCCTTGTCTTCGGCGATCCCCCGTGCATAGGCGGCCATATCGTTGACCACCTTTTCGGACATGGTCTTCTCAATATCTTTGCCGCCCGCAGTCACCGGATGGGCCGCTCCGATATTGGTCCCCTCTGCCATGGCCGCCACATGGCCTGCCACGGTGATCATCACGCCGGCCGAGGCGGCGCCTGCCCCCCTGGGACCCACATAGACCACCACCGGGATCGGGGAATTCAGGATGGCCTTGATAATGGACCGCATGGATGAGGCCAGGCCGCCGGGCGTATCCAGACGGATAATGGCAAGGGCCGCTGCCTGATCTTTGGCCATTTCAAGTCCCCTGACCACGTACATGGCGGTTCCCGGGTTAATCGGGCCTTCCAGTTCGATGATCACGATCTCGCCTTCGGCAACCACATCGGTTTGCCCCGATACGGGCTGCCGGATCCAGAAAAGGGAAATCAGGGAGATGAACATCAGCAAAGGGAGTCGTAATTTACCCATGGGTCCTTACCTCCAGGCCGATCCGGGTCATGATCTTTTTGATATCCTCCCAGACCTCCCGTTTGCTCGACGGGTTCCTCAGCAGGTAGGCCGGATGAAAGGTGGGCATCAAGGGGATGCCCTGGTATGAACGCCATTGCCCTCTTTGCGCACTGATCTTGAAATCCGCGCCCAGGAGGGCCTGGCCGGCCACCCTGCCCAGGCAGCAGATGACCTCAGGGCCGATGATGCGGAGTTGCTCCCTCAGAAATGGGATGCATGGCTCGATTTCATCTTTCTCCGGATCCCGATTCCCGGGGGGATGACATTTGACCACATTGCAGATGTAAACATCTTTCCGGGTCAGGCCCATGCCGTTTTCAATGATCCTGGTCAACAGCTTTCCGGATTCGCCCACAAAAGGCCTTCCGGCCATGTCCTCATCATGTCCCGGACCCTCGCCCACAAAGACCAGCCTGGCCTCGGGAGACCCCTCGCCGAATACCAGATGGGTCCGGGTGTTATGCAGCTTGCATTGCTGACACTCGCCGATACGGTCCCTCAGCTCTTCCAGTTGTCCGGAGCGATTCCGGACAGGTGTCGTCTCTTTGGTCCTGGGGGAAGGGGAGGGGGCCGGCGGGACCGGTCTTGCCCGGACCGGGTCCGGAACGGCCAGGGCGTCGATCGGGACCGGCGGGGGATCCAGACCCATCTCCTGATAGGACTTGAGGAGGGCCCTCATATGGGAAAAGATCTCTCTAATTTCCGTTTCCGTATTCACGGCCTCGCTCCAAGGCGGGCTGCACCCGCAAGTCGGTTTCGGGTCATCGGTTCATGGGCCTCATTGGGAGCCGAATGCCCAACGCCGGGGTTTCCGGTGTCACCGATCGACCCATCGACAATTCGACCTCTCCACCTGACCTTCTCAATTGCTATGCTTCTTTCCTTCGGAGGGCCATGGCCCGGTCCAAAACCTGGTCGGCCACCTCATCTTTTGTCATGAGGGGCGCATCCTCCACCCGTCCGTCCCTGTAGATGAATTTGACCCGGTTGGTGTCTGTTTCAAACCCCGCATCAATACTGGAGACATCATTGGCCACAATCATATCCAGGTTTTTTGCCTTCAGCTTTTTTTCCGCATTGGCCAGCAGGTTTTCCGTCTCCGCGGCAAATCCCACCAGGATGCAGGGGGATGCGGTCTTTGTATCTCCCAGACAGGCAAGGATATCCGGGTTGCTGATGAGTTCCAGAGATACGGACGCGGCCCCCTTTTTGATCTTCTGAGCCGCACACTCCCGGGGTCTGTAATCAGAGACCGCCGCGGCCTTTATGACGATATCACATGCCTCACGATTTTCAAAAACCGACCGGTGCATCTCCTCTGCGGTCTTGACAGGGCAGAACGTAACCCCGGAAGGCGCCTTCAGGGTTGTGGGACCGCTGACCAGGATGACCTCGGCCCCCCTCCGCGCAGCCGCCCTGGCCAGGGCATAGCCCATCTTGCCCGAAGACCGGTTGGTGATGTATCTGACCGGATCGATAGGCTCTACGGTCGGGCCGGCCGATACCAGGATCCTGCGTCCGGAGAGGTCCTGATCGGAGAGGAGCGATTTGGCCTGTTCAAGTATTTCAATGGGCTCCGGCAGCCGCCCGGGGCCGTCGGCCCCGCAGGCCAGTTCCCCCTGGCCGGGCTCAAGGACGATGATCCCCCGTTTCCTGAGCACACTGAGATTTTCCTGAACCGCCGGGTTCATGAACATCCGGTCGTTCATGGAGGGACAGACAAGGATCTTGGCCGTAGCGGCAATCACGCAGGTGGAGAGGAAATCATCTCCGATGCCATGGGCCATCTTGCCGATAAAATCGGCCGTGGCCGGCGCAATGATGATCAGGTCCGACTCCTGGCCCCACCGGATGTGGTCCATGACCGTCCCCTCCTGATCAAACATCTTATGGACCACCCGGTTGCCCGAGAGGGCCTCGAAGGTGAGGGGCGTCACGAACCGGGTGGCGCTCCGGGTCATGGCGACCCTGACCACCAGTTTCTCCTTGACCAGAAGCCTCACCAGCTCCGCGGCCTTGTACGCGGCAATCCCGCCGGTGACGCCCACAACAACCTCTTTTGTCTTCACATGCGCTCCTTATACCAAGAATATATACGTGAAATTACTAACGCGGATGCCCGCAATCAAAACGCCTGTGTGCTGTCCCGTCATTCCGGCATGCCCTTAGCCGGAATCCACTCCGGCGTATTTCTGGATTCCGGCCAAAACCGTGCCGGAATGACGGAAGGGTAAGTGTGCAGTTGAAGGATGGCCATATTTTGGTTCATCCGGTTTTTGCGTACTTTCAGTTTTTCAGATGACCCTTCCTTTTGTTCGTCATTCCGGCGAATGCCGGAATCCAGTCAGATGATGCTATCATACAAGTCCTTCCAAGTAGGGTTATCACTTTCAATCATTCGCATTTTCCACACTCGCTTCCATTCCTTTATTCTTTTCTCCCGAAGGATTGCAGAATCCATTGTCTCATGAAGCTCGTACCAGACCAAGAGGTGGACATGGTATCTTTTCGTAAAGCCCTCAACCAGATCATTCTTATGTTCCCAGACCCTCTTTGGAAGATCTGAGGTGACACCTACGTAGAGGGTGCCATTTCTCTTGCTCGCCAGGATGTATACGGCAGGCTGCTTATCCACTATCCGGACCCATTCTCCTGGATTCCGGGTAAGGGCATGCCGGAATGACGGAATCGGCCTGAAAACGCTGAAGGATTATTCATTTCCCTCATTTCCAGCCTTTGGAACCCACAAGTACGCAAAAATCGGATGAACCCATATTTTCCTGTTTTTCATGACAGAAAATCTGGCAATAAGGCCTAATGAACGCCCGTAGCCGAGCCGAGGATAGGAGAGGGGCGTCGTCTTAATGTGTGAGAGGGTCCAGACCCGATCTTCGCGGCATAGATGCCGCTCCCACAGAAGGATTTTTATCTTTTATTCTTCACACAATCGGATCTAAGCTCTTCAAGAAACGGCTTGAAATCAAAGTACATTCCCCGCAGTGCGATTTCATAGGCCATCCGTTTATCCGTATCATTTTCCAGCAGGCATTTTCCGGTGGTCACCACCTCGTAAGCCATCTCCAGAGACGCGGCATTCAGGATGGTGACGTCCGTCTCCATCCCTAACGATAACCCCAGGTTTGTTGCAGCCAAATAGGCCGGGGCGGCAGCTGTCAGAGGGTCGTTCCTGTAGGACTTCTCATCCAAAAGAAAGGCGATATCCAGGTCGGATTCTCTCCCTGCTGCGAGGTTCGCATTGGAACCGAATAAATATGCCGCCACTACCTGTCGGCCTCCAGGATCAGATCCCTCGAGCCCGGATCTCAATTGGTCTTGTATGTAACGAAAATTATTATCTGCCATGCGCCTGATCCGCCGCTTTTGGGCCCTGAGGGCTTTCAAGTGAAAACATGTTGCAAAAGACGAAGGTCTCTGGTGAAACTCCTAACAAGTTGCCGGAAAGCTTCCTGAACTAAAGGATTGTAAAATAACAGATGCCCCATGTCAAGAATTGCCGCCTGTTGCCGGCAATTCTCGTTATCGAGGTGGACTTGGGGTCACAAGGCGGTGCGGGTGGCAACTTGCTCATGCGGGACCGGAAAGCCGCTTGTCCGGCCACCTTGTCACCCGGCAGGGGGGGGTCATGAATTGTCATGGAGGGTCTTTGTGGGTGTGTCATGCCCGCCCGGCATGACTAATGCTTGATTCGTCAGGTGGGGCAGACGGGCCTGTTCGTCCTGGATTGAACCGCGCCTTTGGCGATCCATTTCAGAAACCGGGTCAGAGGGCCCGGTCTGCCTCCTCCTCCCCTGGAGGGAGTTGCCTCAGGCGCTTCAGCAGACCCGTCCGCTCTCAGCGAAATTTTTTCTTTTGTTTCAGGCATCATCACCCTGGGTCAAAACAGATCGGCGTGTCCGGTTTCACCCATTTTCATCCAGATCCGGTAGAGGGGTTCACCCCCTTGCTCAAAGCAGGTGTAGCCGGTCGAATCCACCTCTTCGACCATCACCTCCCCCAACTCCCTGCACTGCGCCAGCCAGTTTCGGAAGTGGGCGCCTCCTCCGAAATAGACCTTTGTCCACCGGTTTCCCTCTTCATCCACCCGCTCTTTCACGCGCTCCTCCGCGGCCATCCGTTCCTGGATGCCCTCGGCAGGGTCGTTCTTTTGGCAGTTCAATTCTGTCCCTTCTCATCCGAGGATAAAATTACAGGCCATATGTGATCTACCCTTTTCTGCCGGCCGCGGCATAGTAAATCGTCTCACCTTTTCTCTCGGTTCGGATTTGATCCGTGCTCAACAGATTTCCAAGATATTTCGATACCTCATTAAGGTGCATTCCGAACCCCTCGGCGATCTGGCCCGCGGTGCATGGCCGGCGTTGGAGCATCGCCAGTACCGACTCCTTGGTCGCCCCCAATTTGAGGTCTTTTTGATTCGAAAATTCGGCAATAATCTCTGCCGGTGGGTGAAAAAGATGCGTCAATTCCATCATCCGTTCCTTGGATACAGGCACGGCAAAATCCTCTGCTGCCGGACGTATGGCGGTATTGAGCTGGATCCGGTCGGGTCCGATCTCCTCTGCCAGTGCGGCAATCTTCCTGACATCGCCGGGCATGGCGTTCCTGCCGGAAATGAGAAAGACCTCCATCCACAACCGGCCGGTGTACTCCCTGCGAAAGGCCTTCTGTCCGCTGATCAATTCTTCAAACCGCAGTTCGGCGTGGGGACGGTTCACCCAGCCGAAAGAGGCCTGATCCCAGGCGCTCAGGGAGACCTTCACAATGCTGGCCTGTGCGGCTGCCTTTCGCACCTCAGGCAGGTGGAGCAGGGTGCCGTTGGTCAGAAGGAGAGAAGGGATCTCGCTCTTTTCCCTGATCAATGCCAGCACATCTCCAAAACGTTCATGGAGGGTGGGTTCCCCTGACCCCGAGAGGGTGATATAATCTGCCACGCCATCGGTTTCGAGCCATTCTTCAAGTTCGGCAAGGACCTCTTGGATGTTGACATATTCCCGACGCTCAATGGTCTTATCCGTGGTCCGGCCCAACTGGCAGAAGACGCAATCCAGGCTGCACGTCTTGTAAGGGGTCAGGTCTATGCCCAGGGACCGTCCGAAACGCCGGGACGGCACCGGGCCAAACAGGTATTTCCTATTTTCCATGCGCTGTTTTCCTCGTTAAAAGGTGGTCTACGTGATCCGTATCGATATTATGATATTGACCGCTCAATGATGTCTTGAAAAGTTACCCCGCCACGCCGATTCCCTCGACCTCAGGTAGAGAGAGTTGTTTTTGCTTGTTCGTTCTGGGCAGGAATACTGAAAACACCGATCCTTTGCCCGGCTCGCTTTCAACCGCAATCCTTCCGCCGTGTCCCTCGACAATGGCCTTTACAGAGGCCAGACCCAGGCCGAAGCCCTCTTTCTGTTCTACGCCTCTGCCCCGGTGAAAGCTGTCGAAAACATAGGGCAGTTCATCCGCATCAATGCCGATCCCCTCGTCCTTAACCTCTACAATCACCTCGTCAGGGGTCGTATGGGTGGAGAGGGTGATGGTTCCCTTGTCTTTTGAAAATTTAATGGCGTTGTCCAAAAGATTGCTGAAGACCCTGCGCAACTTGTTGCTGTCGCATATGATCACCGGGAGTTCTTCCTCATTCTTGAGTTCCAGACGAAGTCCGGATTGCGAGGCCTTCAACTGGTAGGCATCTGAGAGCTCCATCAATTCCTTATCCAGGGAAGTGGCGCTCAGGTTCAGCTTGAGTCGTCCTGCCTGCAATCGGGAAAACTCCAGAAAATCATTGACCAGCGATTCAAGTTTTCCCGACTCCCGCCTTATGATATTAAGATAGTCCCTCTGCTTTTCCTCGTCAAGCTGCCTTGCTTTCTTGATCAGCCGCAGGACAAAGCCGCCGATGACGGTCAGCGAAGACTTCATGTCATGGGCGAACATGGAGATGAGATTGTCCTTCTCCCGTTCCAGGGTCTTCAGGCGGGAAATGTCCTGGAAGGCCTCCACCCCGCCGATAAGTCTGCCGTTGTCGTCCAACAGCGCCGCCGTATTCATTCTGACCGGAATGATTTCTCCATACCTGTTCCTGATGGTGCTATCGATCCTCACCACGGGGTGCTGGCGGTTGATGGCTTTTTTCAAAGGGCAGTCGAGCTTGCACATACCGCCCCGGAGGACGTCGCCGCAAAAGCGGCCCACCGCCTCTTTCTCGGAATAGCCCGTGAGCTTCTCGGCCCAACGGTTGAGACTGGTCACCTTCATTTCGGGGTTGACCGTAAGAATGCCCACCGGCAGGCTATCGATGATAAAACTGTAGAAGGCGATGTTTTGGAAATCCTTCTCCGGCCTGTCCTCGTGGTCCTCGTTCTTTTTTTCCCCTTTCATGACATCCCCTTCTTAATTTCCTGAACTCCGGGGGTGCCGACCGCCCGAGACAGCCGGCCCCATTGGATAGAAAAAACACTGACCCGTTCCGGTCTAATCTTTCAGCAGGGCATTCTTCCTCCGTTAGCCCCGTGTCCACGGGATTTGCCGGGACCCATTTTTTCAGGCGCCTGGGAATCGGCAGCCAAAAGCCGATTTCCAGATGGTGTCTGTCCCGACCTCGTCATTTCTGCAGGAACCCCTATGCCTTTGAAAGGACGATGATAACGGCCACGAGAATCCCTGCTCCCAGGGCAAACAGGCTGTATTTCTTGTTTTCCGCTTCTGCCTGGGGCAGGAGGTGGGTGGCCCCCACATATACCAGCGCCCCTGCAGAAAATGCGAGAAGGGCGCCCAGGAACGGCTCGGAGATCCGGCTGATGTACGGGTATGATACGAGCATGCCCAGTGGAGTTGTCACGGCTGCTGCGAGAAATGCCAAAAGGAAGGACCGTTTCTCGCTGAATCCTGCGCGAATCAGGAGGAGGTAAGTGATAATACCCTCGGGAAACTCATGAAGGACCATGCCGAAGGCGGCCAGAACACCGGTAAATACACTAACGCTGAATGTGATGGAGTATATGAATCCGTCGATAAATGAATGAAACCCGATGCCGAACATCGGGATGAGGCCGATGGCATAGTGCTCGTTCGAGCTTTTGTCGCAGACAAATGCATTGATGAATCGATTAAACAGATGGAGGCTGATGTACCCGGCGAACAGATAAGAAGGCGCCTGCCCATTCATCAAAAACGCCTTGGGAATGATGTGCAAAAATGAGACGGAAATCAGCACGCCTGCGGCAAAACAGACAAAATAGATGCTATTGTCCCGGCCCCATCGCTCAAAACGTCGAATGACATAAATGCCTATGGAGGTCACGAAGGCGGCCAGAAAACTGGCACCGAAGGCGGTCCAGAATGTGTTCTCCATGCCTTTCACCACCTAAAAAGAGACTCATCAATATTGAAAGCCGATCCCCTGCGTCAGAATGATGACCAGGAATTATGGTGAAAGATCAGTCATCCGGCCTGCATCGCCGCGAACAATTCATCGTGAAGGCTTCGATTGGTCGCCAGGCAGTCAGGCAATTGGACCTGGTATGGCGCGCCTTTCATGGTGGTGCACCGCCCGCCCGCCTCTTTAACAAGGAGTATGCCGGCGGCCGCGTCCCAGGGCTTTAATCCCGGATGGAAATAGGCATCCAGCCATCCCGCCGCCACATAGGCCAGCCCCAGGGCCGCTGAACCTGAGGCACGCACCGTTCCGCAGCGCGGAAGAACCCGGCCTAAATATCTCAACATCCGCTCGCGCACCTCATTTTCGTGCCCCCAGTCCAGTCCCACCATGGCCTCTTCAAACCTTTTTATGCGGCTGACGTGAATCGGCACATTGTTGAGCCGGGCCCCGGCCCCCCTGTGGGCCACAAAAGTCTGATCCCGCAAAGGATCGTGGATGACCCCTATGAGCGGTTTTTTCCCCTCCAGCACCCCGATGGAGACCGCGAATAGCGGATGGTGGTGCGCATAGTTGGTCGTCCCGTCCAGGGGATCCACTACCCACGTAAATCCACTGCCGATGGCCTCGCCTCCCGCTTCCTCAGAGAGGATCGCGTGATCGGGAAAGCGGGTCTGAATCAGTTCAACTATCACCGATTCCGCTGCCATATCCGCATCGGTCACCAGATCGCGGAGGCCTTTCAGGGTTATGTCGCGGCCTCCCGGGTAACGGCCGGCAATGATCCGACCCGCCCCCTGCGCCGCCTCGATAGCGGTCTTCAGCATAACCTGTTTTCCTTCCCGAACAGTTCAGGCCATCGTGACTGCATATAGCCGATGATCTTTTCCGCGGATTGCGGGGGAGACAGGATATCCGATTGGACCGTGACTTCCGGATTTTCCGGCGCTTCGTAGGGCGCGGAGATTCCGGGCATCGCCCCTTTCAGTTTTCCTTCCGCGGCACGCTTATACAGGTCTTTTTGAACAGGCTGGCCCCGGCGGGACGCCTCCCGATCCTCACATGTCTTGAGAGGACACTGTACATAAATTTCTGCAAAATCAGGAATCAACTGTCGGGCCAGATCCCGGAATTCCCTGCGATTTCCGGTTGCATCGATGATCACATTCCTCCCCCCCTCTGTCATCAGGAGTTGGGCCATCATGACCAGCGAGCGATATACGATACCCCGTTCTTCATCAGTGTATTTTGGATTGGGGGTGACCACCTTCCGTATATGATCAAGGCTGAGGGTAACCGCTTCAACCCCCGCTCCTGACAATTTCTCCAACAGCTCTTTCAGGATGGTGCTTTTGCCTGAACCCGGTAGTCCGGTCAGCCATAAACAGAAGCTCATTTCCCCTCCAGATATGCCGCGATCTTCTCGGGGTCGAACCTCGCTGTCTCGAGGACGGAAAGCCCGAAGTCAATCAGCTTTCTTTTTGTTTCGACGGTATCGTCCGGATAAAATTTCGGATTGGCGATGACCAGTACCCGGAAGGCGAAAAAGGGTTGGGCAACCTCAAAAAATCCCGCATCGCCGGTCTTTTCCAGGTAGGCGTCCAGGAAGATCCGGAACAGGTCGGCAAAGGGACCCTCAAAGGTCCCGCGATCTTTCACTGCGTAGTGGATATAATTCATGCCAAGACAGGATACATCGTCGGCAGGTTCGCCCCAGGTCCCCCTGGAGCGGTCCAGGAGGACAAAATCATCCCCCTGCAATCGGATGTTGCCCGGATGATAATCGCCGTGCACGCTGCACAACCGTTCTCCCCTGTCCCTGATCTTCCCCCACCAGTTCAAAGATTTCCCGGCATAGGCAACCAGTTCCCTGTCCGTCGTGAAATCAACCGGGTCGTAGGCATCGATGATCCCCATGATGCACTCGCCGTGCCCGATCAGGTCTCGGATCCGCCTTCTGTAAAGGGTCTTCGCGTCTTCCCCCGTATACCTGAGGGCATGGACATCCGCGATGAAACGGGCGAGCATCCCGGCCCGTTCCCTGTCCAGATCGTTCAGGCGTCCCCGCTTCAAAATCGCATCCAGATCCTCGAAATAAGAGACCCCTTCGGCCTCCTCCATGAATATATAGAATTCCCTGGCGTCTTTTACGGAAATGAGCCTCTCCGGCGATTCCCCCACCACATCCGTGGCCCTCACATGCTTGGGCATCTCATTGAAATTGGCCTGGGCAAGGAGGAGGACCTGTGCCCTGTCCGAATAATGATCGTGTCCGAAACGAGAATGAAAAAGGGTCTTCATGATCAATCGGTCTTCTCCCTTCGGATGGGTAAATGTCACCCGATAGGCCGTGCCGTGCACCCCCTCGCCCAGCCGTTCCATGGAGATTAAAGAGGTTTTTGATCCGAAACGCTCTTTCAAGTAATTTTCGACTTTGACGTCAATATCCATTTTTATCCCCAGCCATTACCTCATTGCCGTCCGGGCGATTGTGAACACCCGCGTTTTCGCGGTATTCCCTTGCCCGGGACAAGCGGAAAACAAAAAAATAGCTCACACAGAGACACAGAGACACGGAGACCCTATTAGAAATATGGGCTTCCTTCCTTTGCACGCTTACGGGACAGCACCAGCCGTTTTGGTTGCGGTTATACGCTTTATCTATCTACTGGAATCGCTGTTCTCCACCATCAGGGCGCCGCTTACGAAGTCGACGCTCTTGATCCGTCCTTTGATGAACGTCCTGTCACCAAAGAGGTCGCTCGCCCAGAAGCCTGCACCCTCCGCCTCTATTCCGGCCACATCCTTCATGACCTCATTCCGCTCATTTTCCGAAACCGTATAAATGGTGCTCAAACACATATTTCCCTCCAATTAAACCCGTCCGGTTTCCGCCAGGAGGTTGTCGAACAGGGTTCCCGCCGCATGGAGGGCTTCCCCCTTCTCCAAGAGACGACCTTCCAGGGAGGCATCAAATACATCCGGATCGTTTGGAATGGACCCGATGACCTTTATTCCCCTGTTTTTGAGCTCACCTTCCAGCTGCCGGACCACTTTTTCAGAAGGCGCCTTGTTCAGGATCGCAAACGCTTCTTTTTTCATGCCGGCCGCAAGGGCTTTGATTTTTTCAGCGATGATGATGGATTCATAGGAGGGTTCGACCACCAGCAGGACCGCGTCCATCCCCTCATCGACCCCCCTCCCGAAATGCTCTATACCTGCTTCCATATCCACCAGGGCGATCTCATTTTCACCCAGGCGGAGCTTTTTCAGAAATTCGCGGCTCAGCACCCCCATGGGGCAGGCACACCCTTCAAGGGACTGGAGGATTTTACCGATACTCACCAGCATCCGCCCGTCCCGTTGCTGAATATGGGGGGACTGGATGTCTTTTACAGTGATCTCGGATTTATCAAAAAGGCCGGGACTTCCCAGCCTCTTCTTTACAGAAGCCTTCCCGCCGAGAAGCTCCATGAGCGGCACGGGTGGGTCATCAAAACCGAGGGTCCTGAAAAGACCGGAATTCGATTCATCGGAATCCACCACCAGAACACTATATCCTCTTTCCTGGGCCGCATTGGTCAGCAGGGCAACAACCGTGCTTTTTCCACTCCCTCCCTTTCCACAAACAGATATTTTCATGATTTGGGTCTCCACGTTTCCGTCTTGAAATTCAATGTAATTGTCGGCATCTTATCTTCTCCATTTCCAAGGCGGCCTGACGGCCGCAACCAATCCCGCCAGGCGGGATTCACACAAAGCCACCAAGACACAAAGAGTTTTTCGCGCGGGGTCTCTTTTTCTCGCCCCGTGGCGGGACATTAAAATGGGTACGTAATGCTCGGCGACGACCCCAGGGCTCTAGATACCTTTTATGAAAGGCAGCAAGAACGACCGGTGTATGAAAGCCTGTTCTTGGGTCTGTAACGAACCGCAGTTTAACGCCCTGCTGCCGTTCCCGCGAGCTGTTGCCGGTTTTTGTCCCGCCACGGGGCGGGAAAAAGAGATCCCCACCCGCGGAAGTCATTTCATCATCTTCATCGCCTCCTCCACGGTTTCCCCGTTTACGGTGATTGCATAGATGGCATTGCACATCTTTATGGCCTCATCTAAGGATTTCTGGTGAATGTTTCTGCCGGTGGCATTTCCTGATGCACCGCTGACGAATATCTGATCGTGAAGGCGTTGCAGAAAGCCTTTTGCATCCACACTTGAACCGCCCGCGCAAACGACCTTGGTGCGACCTGCCGCCAATACCGCTTCTTTGAACATCTCCTTGGAGTCATGCCCCGCCTTTTTGGGATAGTTCACCTTCACAAAATCGCTGCCAAGACATGCGGCCACACCCGTGGCGCCGGCGATCAGGTGGGGGTCTTTTTCATCCGCCACCGCCTTGCCGCGGGGATAGATCCAGAGTACGGTGATCAACCCATGCTGATGCGCATTGGAGACGGCCCAGGCGGCCTGATGAAGCATCTCGGGTTCGTATTCACTGCCCAGATAGAGCGTATAGCCGACTGCCGCAATGGTGAGCCCGCTGTTGTCCCGAAAATCAATGACTTCTTCCACATCGAACCACTGATTGCTGAACGGATCCGACTGAGACGTCTTAACGAGATTTGTCTTGGAGTTCAGTTTCACCAGATACGGCACATCAGGATAATCCATCCCATATCTGGCAATCAGACCGAGCTGGGTTGCAAAAACCCCTATCTTCGACCGGCTTGCGATCCTGAACAGGTGCTCCGGATCGCCGTCATCCGGATGAATTCCTTCCCCATGAAAATCGCTGTTCAGATGTTCGACCTTCTGATCTCCCGCAAAGAGCATCAATCGCCCGCTGTTTCCGGTAATGGTGCGATAATTCGAGATATAGTCCTCTCTCATGGCCCTTGGAACATCCAGAGGGACCAGGACATCATTCTCTTTCAAATCCATACATGTCTCCTTATTCCTTATGAAAGCGTCATCTTGTGGTTCTCAAGGCCTTTTTGCACCCCGGATGAGTCGTTCCACGACATCCGCATCCAACAGCGTTGAAGTATCGCCCAAATCGGAGATATCTCCCGCTGAAATCTTCCTCAGGAGCCGGCGCATGATTTTTCCGCTTCGCGTCTTGGGGAGGGCGTCCGCCCATTGTATCTCTTCGGGCGTGGCAATCGGGCCGATGAGCCGACGCACCTGTTGCACCAGTTCCTTACGGAGCGCATCGCTCGGCGTCTGATCCGGTTTGAGGATGACAAAGGCATATATCCCCTCGCCCTTGATCTCATGAGGAAAGCCTACGACCGCGGCCTCCGCCACTGCCGGGTGTGCCTGAAGAGCGCTTTCCACTTCGGCCGTACCCAGACGGTGCCCGCTGACATTGATCACATCGTCCACCCGGCCGGTGATCCAGTAGTCGCCGTCCTCATCCCGTCTGGCCCCGTCACCGGTAACGTAGTAGCCGGGATGATCCGAAAAATAGGTCTTTTGAAAACGTTCCGGATCATCGTAGATCGTGCGGGCCATTCCCGGCCAGGGACTCTTTATACAGAGAAGCCCTTTGCCCGGCCCTTCAATTTCATGTCCGTTTTCATCCAGCAGGCAGGGTTCTATCCCGAAGTAGGGGACCGTTGCGGCGCCCGGCTTGGTCTCAATCGCCCCCGGCAGGGGGCTCAGAAGGATTCCTCCGGTTTCGGTCTGCCACCAGGTATCCACAATCGGGCACCGGCCCCGGCCCACCACCTCATAATACCAGTGCCAGGCCTCCGGGTTGATCGGTTCCCCCACAGTACCCAGTAGACGAAGGCTGCTCACATCCCGGTTGCGGACCAGTGCGTCCTCCTCCCTGTGAAGGGCCCGGATGGCGGTGGGCGCGGTGTAAAAGCTGCTGATCCGATATTTTTCCACCACATCCCAGAATCGGTCATAGGCCGGATAGCTTGGGACCCCCTCGAACATAACGCTGCTGGCGCCCGCGCAGAGTGGGCCGTAAACCAGATAGCTGTGGCCGGTGACCCAGCCGATATCCGCCGTACACCAGAAAGTATCCTCATCCCTGTAATCAAATACATCCAGAAACGTGCTTACCGCATACAGAAGATACCCCCCGGTGGTGTGCACCAGCCCCTTGGGCTTGCCTGTGCTGCCGGAGGTGTAGAGGATGAACAGCGGGTCTTCGGCATCCATCCATTCGGGTTCGCAATAGGGCTTGAGATCCGGGGCCCGCATCTCCCGGTGATACCAGACATCGCGGCCCGGCTTCATGGATACCTCCCATCGGGTCCGGCGAACCACGAGCACCTTTTCCACCGAGGGACAGTGTTCCAGGGCCTCATCCGCATTGTGTTTCAGGGTCACCACCCGTCCCGACCGGAATCCGCCGTCACTGGTAATGAGAAATCGGGACCGGCAGTCCTGGATCCGATTGGCCAAAGACTCGGCGCTGAACCCGCCGAAGACCACGCTGTGAACCGCCCCGATACGCGCACATGCGAGCATGGCAATGACCAGATGAGGAATCATGGGGAGATAGAGCGTGACCCGATCGCCTTTCCGGACGCCCAGCTTTTTCAGTACCTGGGCCAGCTTGTTGACCTCGTAATAGAGATCCTGATAGGTAAAGGTGCGGCTGTCGCCGATCCGTTCCCCCTCGAAGATAATAGCGGCCTTGTTGCGCCGCCAGGTCTGAATGTGCCGGTCCAGGCAGTTGTAGGCGGCGTTCAATCTGCCGCCCTGAAACCATGCCACGCGGCCTTGGCTGAAGTCATGCTCAAGTACCCTTTCCCAGGGGGCGTGCCAGGACAGAAGCTCTTGGGCCTTCTCCCCCCAGTAGCCTTCCGGATCCCCAATGGAGCGGTCATATTCGCGATCATAGGCCTCACGTCCCGAGATCCGTGCCGGACGCCGAAATGCCTCCGGCACGGAATATCGATCCTTCAACGGATTCATCTTCTGGCGCATGCTCCCTCCATTCTCATTCCCCGACAGGCCCCACCATGGAATACATCGCATCGGGGGAAACAGCCCGGATGGCCCGTCCATACAGGGTGTAGAGCACATCCAGAAAACTCTCGTGTCTCACCAGCACCCGGTTCTCGAAACGGATCACCAGTTCCTCGATCTTCAGGATCAATTTCAGGTAGCGATCATCGCTCATGACGGTGAAGATGCTGGACAGGTCCTTTGCAACCGCTTCCAGAAGAAATTGCGGGCCGGTCCCCAGGGCGAGACGCCAACCGGAAATCGCCTCCAGACCGATGCGTGCCATATCCGGAAGATATTCTTCCATGAACCGATCCAGCGTCTCATTCTCACCGGGGAGGACATCCCAGGACTGGAGAAGCCGTGCCCCTCCCTTTGAATCCCTCATTCCCGGCTCCTGTGCCCCCCATGCCGCAGGCGCAAGCACACAACTCGAGTAGCCCGCCACCAGGTTGGTGAACCGATTCAGCATCTCTCCTGTCCCTGGGTGGCGAAGCGCACCTTCCACCTGACTCAATGATCCGGCCAGGCTCTCAACCATTATGTGAGGACCGCCGCCCAGGAGGGTGTACCACCCCGAATCCACCTCCAGCCCCGAGGCCTTCATGGCCGGCAGAAACTCCCCGGTGATGAAGGCGGCGTACTCCTGTTTTCGACCTGCAACCGTATTCCAGGTCTGCACAAACTTGATCTGCGCCATGTTTCCCCCTCTCCGGTGTCATTCGATCCGCAGATCACTTTTTCATCTGCATCTCGTGGAGTTCATCAAAGGATTCCAGATATCGCGAGCCCGAGAGCTTTTTCTCAAAAATCATCCGGCACCCCTCCTTGGTGAGGGATTCGTCACATATATCCGGGATAACTTCGGAAAAAAACGTCCTCTTTTCAGCATCGCTCAGCTCCTCCACCGCTTTTTTAATCTCTTCAAGCTTCATTCTGCGCCCCCTTTGCTCCTTTGAGATTATACGTCCAGCGTACTCGACCAGAGACCATGGATATTGCAGTAGGCCAGGGCATGGAACGCCTTGAAGTCCCCGATCTGGTTGATCTGGAAACGGACGTTGGGATTGGAGTAAACCGGGGCCCAGGCCCCGCGACCCAGATGAACGACCTGATCGTTTTCTTTCTTGACCCCGTACAGTTCAATCCAGGCGATGTGGTGTTCCAGGGTGTTGGGATGCTCCACCTCGTGGCCCACCACGATGCGCACAATGTCCCTCCCCGACTGGTGTCCCTTGTCTATCGTAATCCTCGGGACATGCTTTTCCTTCCC
This sequence comes from Deltaproteobacteria bacterium, assembly GCA_021737785.1. Classification (NCBI taxonomy): domain Bacteria; kingdom Pseudomonadati; phylum Myxococcota; class Myxococcia; species Deltaproteobacteria bacterium. The sequence goes on along the minus strand of JAIPDI010000002.1, from coordinate 29,003 downwards.
TTCAGATTCCGCTGTCTTGATGATTCCTGAGAATTCCATGGGATTCCTCCTTTCAAATAGAATAGCTGTTTTTGGATCTCGCCGCAACTGCTTCTTCTCATTCCGAAGCCAGGGCGGCGCGCCTGAAGCCTGGTGTCCAATGTCTAGGGCCTCAGGGCTGCCTTTTGCCTGAGGCGGCCTGACAACCGCCATCAAAAAGATATTGGCGCTGGTTGAAAAGGAGCGGACATCTCCGCATCATGCAGAGAAGTTACACACTGCAAAGGGGCTAAAGCCTCGGATCCATATGCCCCGGCCCGCCACATTCAGGAGTATAGCAGGTGACATTGACGAAATCGCACTTCTCGCCGCATTCCGGGCAGACATCCGGCGGCGTGGCGGTGGTGATGGTATACCCGCACTTGCTGCATTTCCAATAGGTCAGCCCGCACTGGGGGCATATGTCCCCTACAAACCTGCCGTTTGCCGTATAGCCGCAGTGGGCGCACACATACTTGTCCGGTTGATTTTCCATTGTATTCCCTCCTTTCCATCAACGGGAAACATTTTTGACCATTCCTTCACCCATATTCCATCAGCAGTTCCCATTTTGAGATTAAATAACCCCCATTCCTCGTTTGTAGTGTCGCCGTAAGACGCTTTTTCAGGGCCTCAGACCCCACTGTAAACTACTCGCCGCGAAAGGCAGGGTGAGATTTGCTCCTGTTGCATGATCCCATAAATACGCTCAAGCAGCGCCCGGGAACGGCCTTGAGTGTTCATTTGACCTTGATCTCTATCTCTTTCTTTCTGGCTTCTTCCGATTTCGGCAGGGTTACCTTGAGTACGCCTTTCTTGAAGGAGGCCTCCACCTTGTCGGATTGGATGCTGACCGGGAGCCGAAAGGAACGCTGGAACGTCCCGGCATATCGTTCAATATAGTGATGGTGCTCGTCTTTTTCTTCCTTTTCTTTTTTCTTTTCACCCTTTATGGTGAAAAGGTCCCCCGAGATGCTGACGTTCACATCCTTTGCCTCCAGCCCCGGCAAGTCAGCCTTGACGAAAAGGTTGTCCTCGGTCTCCGATATGTCCACGGACGGCGACCATCCCTCTGAAAAACCCTTGACAAAGGGCTTTTCGCCAAAAAATCTGTCCCAGAGCTTATCCATTTCTCCGCGGAATAAACTGAGTTCTCCAAACGGTTTCCAGGGTACTAAATCCATGAATACCACCTCCTTTAGAGCAACTTGCCCCCCGGGCTGAAAAACATCTTGCTTTCAAGATCCATTATATCAATATCCGTGCCACCATGGCCGGGATCCCCTTATGGCATCAAACCATTTCGTTTAACGACCTTAACTGGCTAATAATATTGTGAAAAAAGCCGGTGGCGCACAACGTGTTCAAAAGGACAAACGGATAAATGAGCAGCCCCCTTCCATAGCGACAGCGTTACTTGTCGAGATGGTAACGATTAGTAGCGTTATGGTAACGCTGCATTCTCGAATCGGGTACTCCTTGACGGAAATTATCCGTTTCTCTATATTGCTTTACACCATTGCCGCTTTTTTGCGGACAGTACCAGAATTGTTTTTGTTAAATAGTGTCTTAACGAAAACTCGGAAATCCAAAAAGGTTGGAATCGAAAACTTGGTTTTATTAATTTCAGCTCTATTCCATCAATTCGGAATTCGCAATTCCTCAATTCGCAATTGTGCCTGAACGGGTTTTCGTTCAGGCACTAAATACGGATACCCATGAACAATATCCCCTCCCAGGAAACCCTGAAACAGATGGTCGCCCGATGGCTCCCTCCTCATCAGGTGGCGCAACGATTCCGAATCCACACGGATACCAGTGATTTTTTCCGGGTTGATTATGACAATGTGGTCATCCTGAACAACCGGCCCTATCTTATCCGCCATAACGCCAAGGAGCTGCGATTCGGCCTGGAAGACGAGGTCAAGTACTGGGTTAAGCGGGCGATCGATCTGGAGGACGGCAGTCTCAAAATCATGAAACTGGTATTCTATGAAAGGTTCATGTCCCGTATCGGCGATATCGAATTTGAGTGTTTTCGAAGCCCTAAGAAGGAGGCCCGCATCCTGGATCTGGTCTCCGGCCACAAGAACTTCATGCATGGGTATTCCATACGAGATGAAAAGGGCAACCTTATCCGCGTGCTGGATTTTATCAAGGGAAAGACCCTCGCCGGCCATGTGATGAATATTGACATGGATCATGAGGCCTATTTCCATGAGCGTTTCCCTGAGATTCTGGACCGGTTTTTCGGATGCGTGCAGGCCATCCGTTTCCTGCACGAGAATCTTGAGCGGCATGGGGATATCCGGCGGGATCATATCCTGATCGATCAGGAAACAGGAGATTACCGCTGGATCGATTTTGACTTCAATTATCGTCACCGGGAAAATATATACGGCTACGATCTGTTCGGGCTGGGCAATATCCTGGTGTTTCTGGCAGGGATGGGAGATGTATTGCTGGCGGATCTCAAGAAGAAAGACAACCCCCTTCTCAGCACGCTGAGCGAGGCGGACCTGAATATTGTTTTTCATAATCGTGTCGTCAATCTCAAGAAGATCTTCCCGTATATTCCCGAGCGCCTCAACCGGGTGTTTATGCACTTTTCAAAAGGCGCCAATCGGTTTTATGAGCATACCTCCCAGCTCTTGGATGATCTGGGCAATGTTTTAACATCGCTTAATAAATCTTACTCCGGATAATCCGGAACCAATCCCGCCAAATATAAGCGGGACTCACACGGAGACACCCCAGTGAAACAACAGGCAGACATGGTTTCACGGGGCGGGCAAAGACGCGAAGATCTCATAACCACATGCATTTGGTTGTCGTTGTCTTTGTGAACTTTGTGGCGCTGTGTGATGAATGAAGGAGGAAAGAGATGACCGAAGCTGAAAAAACCTACAACAAGAATATCCTGATTGCCGTGGATGACTCAGAGAATGCCCGTCGGGCGGTCTCTTATGTGGGCCAGCTCCTGGGGGGCCTTGCCGGCTTCAAGATCACTGTCCTCCATGTGGTCCCCGAACCCGAAGAGGATTACTTCCCCACCGCGGCCCAGAAGGAGGAATGGCTGTCTAAATACACCCGGAAAATCGAGGTCCTCCTGGAAGACTGCCGCAAGAGCCTGATAGGGAAGGGATTTGACCCGGAAGATGTCAGCGTGCGTTCCACGCTCCGCTACTGCCCCTCCATGGCCGAGTGCATCCTGGCTGAACGTGATGAAACCCAATACAGCACCATTGTGGTGGGCAGACAGGGGCTGTCGAGGAGTGAAGAGTTCCTCTTCGGGAGCATCTCCAGCAAGATTGTCAACCATGCACGGAACTGCGTGGTGTGGGTGGTGGAATAACACGGATTTGGAAAACAGAGGTTGAAACCGAATCGCTTTTGGTCGGCTGCGCCGGCCTTCCCGCGATGAAGCCGAAGAATGGGTTAGACGACGATGTTAGACATGCACAAAAAAAGCCCGACGATACGGGCTAACTTATTGAAATCGTTGGTGGAGCTGAGGGGGATCGAACCCCTGACCTCATGACTGCCAGTCATGCGCTCTCCCATCTGAGCTACAGCCCCTTGATCTTTCTCGATGATTCAGCGCGTGTCCCCGTGGACCGGGAGTCACTCGCTGAATAACGGCAATTTTATACAGGAAGTATAGGCCGATGTCAATATGATATTGACATCCTTTTTAACTTTTTACTATACTTTAAAATTCAAAGGCCGATCACACCAAACCTCACTGCCGGAGTGGTGAAACTGGTAGACGCGCTGGACTCAAAATCCAGTGATCCTTGCGATCGTGTCGGTTCGATTCCGACCTCCGGCACCACGTAAATTCAAAGGGTTGGATCAAAAATCCGATCCCCTTTTTTATGCATCAATCCCTGAATTCTCGAATTCTCACTCCCTCTATTGATCCATCTCGAGCATCCGCAGAGTCTCCCGGGCGATCTTCAATTCCTCATCGGTCGGGATAACCAGGACCTTGACCTCACTGCCGGGCGGACTGATCTCCCGAACCCCGTCTCCGCTGGCCAGATTTCTTTTCGGGTCAACCGCAATCCCCAGTCTGTTCAAACCCCGGCAACACAGGTCCCGGATAAGGGGGGCGTTCTCGCCGATGCCTGCCGTAAAGATCACGGCATCCAGATGCTCCAGGGCCGCAAAATAGGCCCCGATATATTTGCGGATCCTGTAGGCATAGACATCTATGGCAATCGCGGCACGGTCGTCTCCGGCTTCCATCCGGCTGATCACGTCTCGCATGTCGTTGGATCCGCAGAGCCCCTTCAGCCCGCTCTTTGTATTCAGCACGGTCTCGATATCCTTGTGGGACATCCCTGTGATGCCTGCCAGCAGCAAGGGAAGGGAAGGGTCCACGTCGCCTGAACGGGACCCCATGACCAGACCGGCCAAAGGCGTCATCCCCATGCTGGTATCGATGCTTTTTCCCCCTTTTATGGCCGCCATGCTGGCCCCGTTGCCCAGATGTATGGAGATCATGTTCAGCGCTTCCAGGGGACGGTCCATATGGGCCGCGGCCTGCTCCGCCACATAGGCGTGGGAGATCCCGTGAAATCCGTATCGTCGGACCCTATTTTCTTTATACAAATCAAAAGGGATGGCATAGAGAAAGGCCCTCTCCGGCAGGGTCTGATGGAAGGCCGTATCAAATACCGCCACCTGCCGTGCGTTTGGAAAAAAACTCGCCGCCACCTCGATTCCGATCAGATTGAAGGGGTTATGCACCGGCGCCAGCGGAATATTCTCCCGGATAGCGGAAATGACCTCTCTGTCAATTATCGTGGTGCTGGAGAACCTCTCCCCCCCATGGACCACCCGGTGCCCTACTGCAGCGATATCCTCCCCCCTTCTGATGACGCCGTGTTCCGGGTCCATCAGAAAATCGACGATGCGGTGCATTCCGATGGCATGGTCGGGGATCGGCGCCTCTATTGATTTCACTACAGGCGCCTTTCCGGGCATCATTTTCCGGTGGGTGACATGCCCCTTGTCTTCACCGATTTTTTCAGCCATGCCCGAGGCCATTCGTCTGTGATGCGCCATGTCAAACAGCTCATATTTGATGGAAGAACTCCCCGTGTTGATCACCAGTATCTTCATAACCGCCCCCTGAAATGCCCTCCGGTTCAAAGGGGTTATCCTCTCCGAATCCGTCTCCCATTGTCAAGTCCCTAAGGCGGCCTGACAGCCGCACCCAATCCCGCCATGCGGGACTCACACAAAGCCACGGAGCCACAGAGATTTTTTTGTCTAAAGGCTCCGGACTTCTTCGCGCCCGCCCCGCCTGCCCCGTTAAACCCCTCTTCTTCTCTTGTTTAACCGGGGTAGCTCCGGTAGACGGTACTGGGTCCTTCGCCTGCCCAGTTGAACCGGGGTCCCCTCAGGGGTGTTCAACCGGGGCGCCTTGGCGGTTCACCAAGTCTTCTCTGCAGGGTGCAGAGAAGTTGCAAGCAAAGTTTTTGAAATGCCTTGACCTGTTTGTCTATTTTGTTTAGGTTTTTCAAAGTGGCAAGGGTATGCCGGCGTGAACCCCCAACCGAGGAGGCAGAAATGAAAAATGTCCGCTACAAGAAGCTCTTCAGTCCAATCAAGGTAAACGGTCTCAGGCTCAAGAACCGCATTACCATGGCCCCCCTTTACCTGGGGTATGCTTCCGAGGGAGGAACAGTCTCTCCGCTGATGCGCCGCCATTACAAGGAGATGGCGCAGAGCGGCGCCGCACTGGTAGTGGTTGAAAACGCCGGCATTACCCCGGGCGGGATGGGTTCGCCCCGGACGATTCGTTGCGATCACAATCGATATCTGAGCGGGCTCGAGGAACTGGCCCAGGTCATAAAGAACGAAAAGGCCCTTGCAGGGCTCCAGATCAACCATGCGGGCCGTTTTGCCTATGTGGATGAGCCGGTGGCGCCTTCGGCGGTCCCCGTCTTCAACAGGACCCCTCGCGCCCTCACCAGGCGGGAGATAACAACCCTCCAGAAGCAGTTTGCCCAGGCCGCGGTGCGGGTTCAAAAGGCCGGATTCGACCTGGTGGAACTCCACGGCGGCACCGGTTACCTCCTCTCCCAGTTTGTATCTCCCAGGACCAACAAGCGGGACGATATGTACGGCGGCGGCATCCTGAACCGGGTCCGCTTTCCCCTGGAGGTATTGAAACGGGTCAAGGATCTGGTGGGCGATTTTCCGGTGGGATACCGGTTCCTGGCCGATGAATGGCTCCCGGACGGGCTTCAACTGAATGAATCGCTGGTACTGGCAAAGGCCCTGGCAGAGAATGGCATCGCCTATATCTCTGTCATGGGCGGGACCTATGAATCGTTTTTTCTTCCCGAGATCATCAAAAAATCCCAGCGGCCCGGCTATATGGTTTCCCTGGGTGCGGCTGTTAAAAAGGCGGTCCGGGTCCCGGTGATCACCGCCGGCCGCATCTCGACCCCTGCCCGGGCAGAATCCATTCTTCAGGATAAAAAGGCGGATCTCATCGGGCTCGCCCGCATGCTCTGGGTGGATCCTGAATGGCCGAAGAAGGCCCGTGAGGGCCGGGACAACGCCATCATCAAGTGCAGCCCCAAATGCGATGCATGCTTTAAACTGGTCATGAAGGGAAGACCTGCCCTCTGTACCCGGTGGAACAAGGAAAAACGGGCCGAGTACACCGGAATGTTTCAATAATGCCTCAGATTCCTCCTTGATTCCCAATCCGGATCCACAGTGAGGGCGGCTTCACGATCGCCCTCGCCTCCGGATCGGGAATACCGGTATCCTTCACACCACCTCTGCCCCATCATATTCCATCCTGATCCATCGGATCTGAGGCAGGAGGATCATCGCCTCAACGATCAACAGACCGCTTGTCTCAAAGGTCGTGCTCTGGTATAGAAGACCGATGAATCAGATGGAATCATTGAAACGGCCGGCCCTGGTGATCGCTGTCCTGAGTTCCTTTATTACCCCGTTCATGGGGTCGGCGATTAATATCACCCTCCCTTCCATAGGCCGGGAATTCCAGGCGGATGCCGTCCTCATCGGCTGGCTGGTAACCACCTACCTCCTGTCGTCGGCCGTGGCCCTGGTCCCCCTGGGCCGGGCCGCGGATATCTTTGGGAGGAAGAAGTTTTTTATGGCCGGAATGGGCCTGTACACCCTGGCAGCGCTCCTGTCGGCCCTGTGCCATTCCGTGGTGCAGCTTATCCTGTGCCAGATTCTTCTGGGATTCGGCAGCTCCATGATCTTTGCCACGAGCATGGCCGTTCTTATTTCGGTCTATCCGCCGATGGAACGGGGAAAGGTCCTCGGAATCGCCGTGGCGTCCGTTTATATCGGCCTGTCCGTAGGACCTTTTCTCGGAGGGCTCCTGACCCAGCACCTTACCTGGAGAAGTGTCTTTCTCGCCAATGTGCCTCTTGGCCTGATCGTCCTCTATCTGGCAGGCACCCGCCTCAAGAAGGAATGGGCCGATGCAAAAGGAGAACCCTTTGATACCAGAGGTGCCGTCATCTACGCCGTGGCCATCATATGCCTCATGTACGGCATTGCCAGCCTCCCGCAACTCAGGTCCCTCTTCCTGATCCCCCTAGGTGGCTTCGCCCTATGGGCCTTCATCCGGTGGGAGATAAGCACCGAGTATCCCGTCTTTGAAATGGCCCTTTTCCGGGCCAACCGGATTTTTGCCTTTTCAAGTCTGGCAGCCTTCATCCATTATGCCGCCACCTTTTCCATGGCCTTTTTCCTGAGCCTCTACCTCCAGCACATCAAAGGGCTCACCCCCCAAGACGCAGGTCTCGTGCTGATGGCCCAACCGGTGGTCATGGCTGTGTTCTCCCCTTTGGCAGGGAGGATGTCCGATCGGATTGAGCCCCGGATCGTCGCCACCATCGGCATGGGCATTACGACACTCTGTCTGTTTCTCTTTGCCGGGATACAGGAGAGCACCTCTCTTCCCGCCCTCACGGCAGCCCTTGCCGTTCTCGGATTCGGATATGCCCTGTTTACCTCTCCCAATACCAACGCCATCATGGGGTCCGTGGAAAAGCGGCATTACGGCATCGCTTCAGGTTCAGTGGGCACCATGCGACTTCTGGGAATGGTCTTCAGCATGGGGGTGGCCACCTTGATCTTCTCGGTCTTCCTGGGCCGTGTGCAGATTACCGGAGAGGTATTCCACCTCTTCATGAAAAGTGTGCGTGTCGCCTTTCTTTTCTTCGGCTGTCTGGGCCTGATCGGCACCATCGCCTCATTCATCAGGGGGAATCTTCGGTCCTGAAGCCGGGGTGATGCCCGGGGAGCACTTGAGCTCATGGGCGCCGGGCGGCCTTGTTCCGAATTTTCAGGAGATTTCCCAAGCCTTTTCCATATCCAGAAGGATGGATATGTCGCCGTTTTCCATGATTCCGATCCCCGCAAAGGATCCGGCCTTGGCCAGGAGTTCCCCCGAGGGCATGATCATGAGGGGCACATTGCCGATGACGGCGTCAACCGTAAAACAATCCGGGGTTCCCCCGGGAAGGGTGCCGTTGATGGAAGGGGGGCGTCTGAGCTTGATGATACGGGTCGGGTTCCTCATATGGGGACCGATGCCAAGTCTGTCCCCCAGATCATAAACCTCCCCGCCTGCACCTGTGGACGGGATTTCCATTTTCTCAATCGATGCCACATGGGAGGTGGGTACGGCGAGGGTGTATGGTCCTAATTCAAACACGATTGCATACATGATGGAAAGCGAGAGGGGAAGCGCGATGACAAACTCCGTTCCTTCGAGGGGTTGTGAATGAATGGTCATGGACCCGTTCAGATACTCGATGGAACTGGCGATCACATCCATCCCGATCCCCCTTCCTGCGAGTTGAGTCGTCTCGGCTGCAGAGGAGTAATCCACCCGCAGGATGGTACCCAGAATCTGTTCATCCGGCATGCCGGATATTTCCTGGTCTGACATCCCCAGCGTGTCCCTGAGGTAGCGTTCAATCGTGGTTCGATCGATGCCTCTGCCATCGTCTCTCACCGTTAATACCAGGCTGTCTCGCCGTTTTTCCGCCCCAAAAACGATCTTTCCCTCACGCCTTTTGCCGGTTTTTTCCCGTTCATCGGGTGGCTCGATGCCGTGGGCCACGGCATTTCTCAAGAGGTGCAGGAAGGGCTCTCTCAACCGTTCCATGAGCCCGATATCCACCTGAAGTTCACCCCCGGAGATTTCAAGGGTTACCTCCCTGCCGTATGTCCTGGCCAGATCCCGGACGGTCTTTTCAAAGAGGGAGATAAAGTCATTCACCGGCATCAGCCGCAATCGGGACAACTGGAAGTGAAGACCTCTCAACATGGAGATGTAATGGTCGATCCAGCTTCTCAGGCCGGATGATATCTGATCCTGAGAAAGGGGAGGGAGGGTTTTCTCCAGTAGAATGATTTCCTGAGATCGGCCAAGGAGTTCTTCGATCAACGAATATTCGACACGGATCCGATCAATACTGGAGGGAGCAGAAACGGGACGCGTATGGTCAGGCGGTATCTCGTCCACCAGCTCGCCGGGGTGTTTTGTCAGCAGTGCTTCAATCCTCTCGAGCTGCTGTGAAGTTTCAACCGTGGCGCCGTCGGTCGTTGCGGCCACCAGCCCCTTCAGCAGCTCTGCGCCGTCCAGCAGTACCTGAACGGCATCGGCCGTTGCCGTGCTGCTCTCCCCTTGAAACTCCTTGGCCCATGCCTCCATGGAATGGCACAGGTTGGAAACCGTATCCAGGCTGAGCGCCCGGGCCATTCCCTTGATGGAGTGAATTTTGCCGTGGATGTCGCTCCAGAGGTCCCGGTTACGGAGATCTTTTTCCACCCTGATGAGGATCGTATTCAGTTCCTGCAGATACTTGCCGGATTCCTGTACGAAGATCCTCTTGTACTTGTCAATGTCCATAGGGCAGGTCCGAGAGCATCTTCCAGATTTCCCCGGGAGTGATCATTTGAATGGTATATCCTTCCCTGGTGAAGACGGTCTGGGAGGGGTCTGTATCCTGAATCCATTTTATTCCTGCGATCCGGTCCGGGATCAGGCCCAGTTTCCGGTGATCCCATTTCAAGAGGATCACATAAGGCGTCTTATTATCGGACGGGGAAGGGCGCTCATCTCCCAGGAGCCGCCCCACATCGATGACATCAAACAGGTCCCCCCTGTCATAGATGATCCCTATATGAGGGGGGGGGAGGAGGGGAACAGGGGCCGGTTTTGCATCGTCCACAACGCGGTAGATGTACCGGGCCTCAATCCCCAGATATTTTCCTGCCGCCTCAAAAATGAAACAATCCATGCCCTATGCCCTGCGGAGTCTGAATCGTTGTTGGGTCTCCATCATTTTTTGCGACAGACCATTCAAGGCGTTTGCCGCTCGGACGATTTCCTGCAGTTCCTCTTTCTGATTTTTGGTGCCGATGGTGGTTTTTTGTGTGGATACAAAATTTTCCTGGGCGAGCCGGGAAAGCTCCTGGACCTGATTGAATAATCCCCGTATTTCTCTTACCTGTTTTCGGGCCGCATCCCCCACCTCTTTTACCTCGCTCGATATCTCTTTGACCCCGGAGAGCATCTCACCAAATGTGCCCACGATGCCATGAATGATTCCGCGGCCCTTATTGATATCCTCCTCGCTCTTCTTGAGCGCTTCGAGGACGGCCCTGTTGTCTTCGAAGATATCGTCCACGATCGCCCGGATCTGGTGAGATGAGTTTCTGGAATTTTCGGCCATGTTTCGTATCTCGTTGGCCACAAGGGCAAATCCCTTTCCCATTTCTCCGGCCCTTGTGGCTTCGATGGAAGCGTTCAGGGAAAGGAGATCCGTTTTTCTGGAGAGTTCTTCTATGACGCTCATGACCATCTTGATTTTTTCCACCTTGCCGGACAACCGGTAAACCGGATCCGCATTTCCCCCCATCTGTTTGAGGACCTCTTCCAGATAGTGCAAGGTCTCGCGGGCGTTGGCTTCACCGGTTTCGGTCTTGAGCCGTGCGTCGTTGGCCTTGGATGCGGTCCGGGCCGACTGGGTGGCCGCATCCTCCATCTGCTCCAGACTCCTGTCAAGGACCAGGGAGGTTTTTTGAATGATGAGGCTCTGGGTTTCCGAGCCCTTGGCAATTGCCAGCGCAGATTCGTCGATTTCCCGGCTGTTGATCAGAACCTTGTCTATCTGGATGCCGAGTTCCCTGCCTGTCTTTTCTATTTGGGCGGAGACCTGCTGTATTTCAGAAATAATGCCCCTCAGATCATTGACCATCGCAGCAAAGACCTCTTCCAGATCTCGGATTTCGTCACTGGATAGAAAGGGGATATCCTTTGAAAGATCTCCATGGCTGATCTCCCTGGCAACGCTGCTCAGACTGTTCAACCGTTTTACGATGGATTTTGAAAAAATGCCTCCGAAGATAATCCCAGCGAATAGGGCCAACGCCACGGAGATGCCTAGGGCCGTGATAACGTCATCCGTAAACTGGTGGGTAGCGCCGACAACCACCATGACAATCAAGAGCAGTGCCAGAAAGCTTAGAATCAGCTTGTTTTTTATGCTCGTTCGATTCACTGGTTTGTTTCCTCCATGGCAACGATCCACCCGGCGATGGTTTTCCCCAATTTCAAGAGCGAGATCGTCAACCGCGCGCCCTTGGCGTCGAAGACAATGTTGAGACAGACTTTCCTGAGCCCGAGATTCCGGGCGACCGCCTTGAGGGCGTCGGTCAGATACGGCCGCTCCTCGAGGGGGAAGAGAGAAACGATATGTTTGTTGAGGATATCTCCGGGAGAGGCGTTCAGGATCTCGAGCGCCCGGGACGTGGCATTGATGACCCGAGCATCTTTGTCAACCACCAGTACGCCCAGGCCGATGCTTTCAATGACGGCCTTCTGGAAGTTGAGGGTTTCGATCAATTCACCTGTAACCTGCCGGGGGTAGAGAACGCCCGAATCGAGGAACCTGCTCGCATCCTTGCGTGAAATGCCTCCGGATTCCATCTGATCCAGGAGGTCATTGATCTGCATTTCCATCTGTTCGAAGGGCCCTTTTGCGACAAACCAGTCGGCCTCTGTGTCCGAAAGCTCATCCAGTTGCTCTATAACGCTCCCGGATACGGCAACAATCCGAAAATTCAGATCCGAGTACTTCCTGCGGGCGATCCTGATGAATTGGAGGCCGTCTATCTTGGGCATGATCAGATCTGCAAAGAGGATATCGAAGGGTCCGTTTTCAAGTTCCAACAACCCCTCCTTGCCGTCATAGGCCTTTGTAACCCGGTATCCCCTCTTTTGAAGGAGCTTTTCAAGGAAGTCGACAAAGAAAAAATCGTTGTCCACAACCAGGGCCCGTCTTGGCATGTTTCCCCCCTCACTGAATTGACGATTGGATGCGGGGCTGGTCCGATGTTCAGGATTCAATGTCGTCCGCAATCTGCAAACCGAAATTAGACTCTTTGTCTGTAACTTCTCTGCAACGTGCGAAGAAGTTTGCCCGTGGGGGGCTCTGCCTCCCGCCCAGGAGGCGGGACAAAAACCGAATACAGCTCCTGGGGACGGCAGCAGGGCTTTACAATACAGTCTGTTCCAGCCCCAAGTACAGACTTTCATGGGACGGTATGTCCTTGCTGCCTTTCCGTAAACATTATTCAGAGCCCGGGGGCGGCCGCCGAACGATACGACCGCATTTTATTGCAGCTCTTGGGCAGAGACCCCCACGGGCGTCCATAGGTGAAACCTGTTTGGTTGCGGCAGTCAGGCCGCCTTAGGAAAAACGCATCAACCGATACACACCCTGCGTACCTCAGCCATGTCAGTGAGTCCTGACAGAACCTTGCTGATGCCGTCCTGTTTTAAGGTGGTCATTTCTTCCTTCACCGCATGCGCAAATATTTGATCTGTGGGGGCCTCCTTTTTGACCAGTCTTTTAATGGCCGGCGTACCCTCCAGCAGCTCATGGATCGCCATTCTCCCCTTATAACCGGTTCCTGAACACAAATCACATTTGGAACGACGATAAATGATAAGATCCGGCGTGTATTCAATTTCCAGCCTTGCGAAATCGGCTTTGCCGTATGCCAGTTCGAGTTCCTCGAATTCATCCGGCGAAGGATGATAGGCCTTGCGGCAATGGGGACAGAGTTTTCTGACAAGTCTCTGAGCCAGTATTCCAAGCAGTGCGTCTGAGAAATTAAGAGGGTTCAGCCCCATGTCCAGGAGCCTGGTAACCGTCTCGGGCGCGCTGTTGGTGTGGAGCGTGGAGAAGACGAGGTGACCGGTCAGCGATGCTTCTATTCCGATGGATGCGGTTTCGTTGTCCCGCATTTCGCCGATCATGATGACATCGGGATCTGCCCGCAGAAACGCACGCATCACCCTCGCGAAGTCAAGGCCGATCTTGGGTTTGACCTCCACTTGCCGCAGCCCCGGTTGTGTGATTTCTATCGGATCTTCCGCGGTCCATATTTTTACGCCGGGTTTGTTGATATACCCGAGGGCCGAATGGAGGGTGGTCGTTTTTCCGGAACCTGTCGGGCCCACCACCAGGATGAGCCCGTAGGGCTGAACAAGGATCTTTTTCATGACGTTCATGTTCCGTTCGCTCAGTCCCATATCCTCCAATTTCAGCGCCCCGGAGGCCGCCAGGAGCCGCAGTACCGCATCTTCATGTCCACCCGCAGTGGGCAGCGTCGCCAGACGAAGATCGAGGGAGGGAATCCCCTTTCTCCTGAATTTGATCTTGCCGTCCTGAGGAAGACGTCTTTCGGCGATGTCCAGGCCGGCCATGATTTTCAACCTGGAGAGGAGCCCTCTTGCCAAGGTGTTGGGGACCTGAAGATATTCCTGACACACCCCGTCCAAACGAAAACGGATCCCCGTCTTGTTGGTCACCGGAGAGGGTTCAATATGGATGTCCGAGGCGTTTCTTCTAAGGGCGGTGACGATGACCTGGTCCACCAGCCTTACCACCTGGCTTGAGGATTCATCGACTTTCTCCTCCATGTCCATCTCTTTTTCATCCTCGTCTTCTTCAAAAGAGATGTCCGGGATAAGATCGAGTTCGTCGACCATGTCCTTTATGGAATCTTCGGTCTTTCTATCAAAGAAATATCGGATGAATGCCTTGATATCTTCTTTGATTGCCACAGAAAAATGGATTCTTTTTGTCTTTGTGAGTCCCCTGATCAGACCTGTTTTTCTGAGATCTCCAGGGTCGTCGATAAGTATCTCCACCCCTTTCTGGCTCCAGCCCAGCGGCACCCACATGTCATGCAGGAGAAAGGGTTTTTTCAGACTGCCGATGAGTTCCACAGGTACGGGAACCTCGGGATCAAAGGTCCTGAAAGGACATCCGTAGAAGAGGGAGAGAGATCTTCCCACCTCTTTTTTGCGTATCTTGAATTCCTGTATGAGGACCCACTCGACACTCTTGTTTGACTTTTTCGACAAAGAGAGGGCCTTCTGCAACTGGTCGGCAGTCACCAATGCGTTTTGAAGGAGGTAGGCATATCTTGACGTGAGAGCAGATTTTGGATTCAATTGATCGATTTTTTCCCTGAGTTGAATGTTCTCCGGATCGCTTTCCAAAACGGCCTTATACTGCTCCAGGGCGAGACCTTTTTCCCCCCTTTTTTCCGCCTCGACCCCGAGGCAGATACTGAATTGGGCCAGCCTGGCCCTGCTCATGCCTGACTGAGCGGCCAATTCTTCTATTTTCTGAATGATCTTGGAGGGTGAATTTGTCTTGGCAAAGCACGCCACGAGACCCGGGACGATCTTTGTCGGCTGGCATTGCGTGAAAAAGAGCTTCTTGTATTCGGCAATCGCTTCTATATTCAGGCCGAGTTCCCGGAGAGATGACGCCTTGTCCAGGACATCCTGAAAATTATCAGGAGTCGGAGGGAGTTGCTGGATGTTGGTCGCGTTCTCGGAAGAGCCCATTTAGATACCCGTTGGATTGGTTTTAAAACAGCACGCCGCGGGAATTTCCCTGTCAGCGCTGGCAGCTCTATCGGATACCCGCGCCATGCCATGCACACACAACGGTCGGATAGCCTAACCGTTCATCAGCCGCACCAGAGTGGTGTCGGGAAAATAATCGATGATGTTAAGACAGCCATATGCCTGGTGGATATTGAACATCCGTTCGAGATTCAAGCCCATAGCCCTGCAGAGGATGATCCGGTTGACGGCGCCGTGGGCTGAAATGACCACGTTGTTTCCCTGCTGCTCGGCACGGATGCGCTCAAAAACCGCTTCAATTCTCGCGGCCAAATCAGCGATGGATTCCCCATCGCCGGGGGCCCTGTAGTTTATCAGATCATCCTCCCTTTTTTGCAGCTCCTCTGGAAAACGGGTTCGAATGTCCGTCAGGGTCAGGCCTTCCCATTGGCCGAATTTCATCTCCCGCAGCTCGGGCAAAAAATAAACCGGTACATCATGATGGCGGGCGATTAGACGTGCACTGGTTGCAGATCGGATCAAGTCGCTCGAATAGATCGCCTTGAGTTCCGTGAGACGGAGGCGTTCGGCCACCTGTTTCATCTGGAGAATCCCCACGTCCGTCAGATTCACATCGGTATGGCCATATACTGGAAAATTCTCATATCCTGCCACCTGGCCATGTCGTATAAGATAGACTCGGTTATCTCTCTGCATGGGGCGGGATTATAGGTATTCAAGGGGTCCATGTCAATGGGTTTGCGTTTTCGTAACACTTTAGAATCTTTGGTTGCAGCCTCTCTGCCCTGGGGCGGTCGCCGAGTCGAGCTGCAACCATTAAGGGCCGTAACGCTCCATGACCGCCCCTCTTCTTTGAACTGACGCCGGCAAAAGGCGGCTGGAATGAACCTCCCAAGGCGTCAAGACGGGCGTGGAAACCGGGTGCAGCGGATTTTTTCCAGAACATCCTTTATTCAATCAGGCGAATGATGTATATACGGAACCGATGACTGCGAAGATCGGGGCTTCAGGGCCTGTGCAACACGAATGCATTTGCGCCGGTTGCCCGGAGCCGGATCCCGGTTAATCATAAAGCGGATAACCGCAACCAATCCCGCCAGGCGGGACTCACACCCCAGTACCATTTTCCGAAGCTACGGGGTAAACAGAGACACAGAGCACACAAAGGTTTTTTTGTAAAGAAACGGGAACATGCCCTTTTCTCTGTGTTCTTTGCCTGCCCCGTGAAACCTTTTCTGTGTTGTTTCAATCGGGGTGACTCCGTGTGAGTCTATAGAATAAGGCGTACTGAGATATAAACAGATTTTCTTGTTTTTCATGACAGAAGACCAGGGAATAAGGGCCTAAAAGAGGGTCTATTTGTCGGTTATGGGACATCTACACAAAGAGTGTTTCGGTATCTTGGATAAGGTTTTTCCTATGGGAAGGGAAGGCCTGAGGGAAATCGTTCCGTCCTGCTTTGATTGCCCGGATCGGAAGGCATGCCTCCAGGCGGCCCTGCAGACCGAAGAGGGGTTTGAGCTCAGGAGCCAGGCCCTGGATCGTTCTTCAGAAGGCGGACTTGCCGGAAGATTCAGGCGGTGGTCCGAGAAAAAAGAACTGAGCCGGCTCAACAAGGCACGGGAAGGAGACAAGAAATGGCCGTGGAACTAGTGTGCCCCTTCTGTGGTTTTTCAAAAAAGACCTCGGAACAAATGATCCCGGACCGGGCAAGATGGGCCATTTGCCCCCGTTGCCGGCGAAAGTTTGAAATCTCGCCCTCCAGCAGGGAAACCGATGCCGTTGCCGTGAATACCCCTGTGAACGGCGGTCCCCATGACACCGGTCAGGAATCAGCAACCGGGTCAGAGCGGGAAGGGGCGCCGTGGGAAAGCCGCTCCGGAGACGGTTTTGTCCGAGGCATGTATCATACCGTTAAATCGGTGCTGTTTTCCCCTGCCGTTTTTTTCAGGAGGCTTGACTTCAGCGGGGGGTTGGGAGAACCTCTGGCCTTTGGGCTCCTGATAGGGGCCGTGGGTAACATGTTCGCCTTTTTCTGGCCGGTGATGATGATCTCAGGGGGGCTCTTTTCCTTCGGCGGCGCGCTGCTGGGACAGGTGGGGGCCGGCATGATTTTTCTGATACTGATGGTGGCGATCCCGGTCTGCGTGACCCTCAGCATGTTCATTTACAGTGGCGTTCTGTACCTGTTGCTTCTGATGGTCAGAGGGGGAAAGAACGGTTTTGAGGCCACCTTCAGGGTCGTGGCCTATTCCCAGGCGGCCCAGGTGTGGGAATTGGTACCTGTCATCGGAAGCTGGATCGGCGGCATCTGGCAGCTTGTGGTACAGGTGATCGGGCTCAGGGAAATACACGGCGTCTCATATCTCAGAATCATCCTCGCATTCCTGCTGCCGGTCGCCTTCCTGTTCGTCGTCATCATTGCCTTTGTGATCCCCTTTCTTATGCTTCTGGTACAGTGAGACCTGACGCGGGTCATGCCTTCCTGCAACCAGAGAATCCTCACACAAAGGCACACAAGGGGCGCCTTGTTCTTACAGGGCACTGAATCCGTGTTATCTGCGAAATCTGCGGATTAGAATTTGAAGATGAAATCCATCTGCACCCTGTCCTCGTGCATCTTGTACCGGTCCGCGTTCCAGAGCGGATTTCCCTCTTTCTCCCATTGTGATACCGGGTCTGTATAGAAAAAGGCCGCCCTTAACAAGGTGTTCGCAAAAGGCCAGTAGTGGACCGCCACCTTGTGCCCTTTCCGGTTGGCGCCATAGAAATCCTGGTCGTTCATGGCCCCGACAACCGCGTTCGGCTCGATGTAGGCATATTTGTAAAAGAGTGAATAATCGCCTTTTTTCTTGTCCCGGCCGATCTTGAAGGAGGCATAATAGGCGGAATCTTCGTCGCTGGGAACGCCATCGGCTGTATTTCGGATATAGTCGAGATCCAAGGATACGGGAAAAGGTCCTACATCGAACCTGATATACGAAATGGCCTCCCAGAGCTTGTAATCGTATTTGTACCGGATATTGCCCGAACTGTCCGTGATGAAGGTATTGCCGCCCCCTGAGTTGTACTCGCCTGTGCCCATCCACTTGGTGCCGGCCAGATTGCTCCAGCTGTAATAACTCCCCGCC
Organism: Deltaproteobacteria bacterium; assembly: GCA_021737785.1. NCBI lineage: Bacteria > Pseudomonadati > Myxococcota > Myxococcia > Deltaproteobacteria bacterium. The sequence continues at coordinate 10,880 of JAIPDI010000002.1, read as the reverse complement.
AGAATCCACTTGAGAGGGCCGATCTTCCATTCGAATCCCGCCTGGCTGAGATACAGCATGGCGTCGGGTGTTCGGTTGTTCTCATTGACCACCATCTGGCTCAGATAGATAAAGGGCTGGAAGGTTTCTGATCCCGAATACCTGTAACCTTCATAGACACCCTCAGGATAGACATCCGGATCCCATGTGATGTCCGTATGGTAGAAGTTCTTTTTGAATTTGCCGGCCCCGAGCGTCAGGCCCTTAAGCCAGTGGGGCCGGTATTCGGCATAGGCCCTGGCAAGGTAGATTCCCTTGTCGTTGAAATCCTCCCCAAAGGTTGCATTGCTCGTGGTGGCCTCCTGATGGGTGGACATGTTGGTGGTGACCATGACATAGGTATCGATCTCCTCGGTGATGGGGGCCTCCAGGAGGAGTCTCACCCGGATCCTCCCCCTGTCCCGTGGATCCTGTTTTGCCGGGGTTTCATCCTGGTTCAGCATCCCCCGGTCCCAGATCCTCTCATACCGGAGTCTCAGGTCGCCGGAGATGTTGATTTTCCGCACCCATTCGGGAAGCCATTCGTTCCATGATTTCACGGCCTGCGCTGTTTCAGCCTTTACCGCTTTCCGGATCTCCTCTTGTTGAACGGCCTGTCCCTCTTTAATGGATTTCTGCTGGTTCATCAATTCCTGCTTCAGCCGTTCGATCTCCTTCTGCTGCTCCTGGATAATGGTGCTTAGATTCTCGAGCCGTTTCAGCATATCTTCTGTGGTCACCGTGGCGCAGAATGGACGGGGATAAGGCCAGAAGATCAACAGGGCCGCCAACACCATCACACCCATTGCCTTGCATCTCATTTCCATATCAGACTCCTTTGATGCATTAATACGCCCTATTCAAAAACCGTATGCCCACTCTCTAAAAATTTCCGGGAGTTGCATCAATACCATTCTGGTTGCGGCTGTCCCGCTTCAGGATGAATAACAAGATGCGTGCCACGGCCTGCCAGGGACCCCCTGGTGCTGAAACGGGCCTTTTTGCCCGATTTTATTCTGTTTATCCGTTTCCCCAAGAAAGAAGAATCCGCGGAAGGCTTCAGGGAAGAAAAAATAATTGTCAGAAGACTATCCAATGTGTAAAGGGATATTTTTACAGGCAAGTCCCCGGGAGGATCTCCCGTCGCTCTTCCTGTGAGGCTTTCCACTTGATTAAATCCGGAATACAGGCTATTTATTGCCAATGGAAGATCGGTCTTCTCCGCAGAGCTTGCGGAGAGTCGAAGCGTTAATATATGAAATCTGTTTTCGAAGAAAGGAAAACCATCATCCTCCTCCTTATCCTCTTTTTCCTCATCGGGCTTGCCTTGCTTTACTATGGCGCAGAATGGCTTGTCAAGGGGTCTTCAGCCCTGGCGCGCAGTCTCGGAATTCGGCCGATCGTCATCGGTCTGACGGTCGTTGCCTTCGGCACTTCCGCTCCCGAGCTGGTCATCAGTCTTTTTTCATCTCTTCAAGACAAGAGCATGATTGCGGTGGGTAATGTCATCGGGAGCAATATCTGCAACATCGCCCTGGTCCTCGGCCTGGCCGCCGTATTTAATCCCCTCACGTGCCCCAGATCCGTGGTTCAACGGGACATAATGATCATGCTGGGGATCTCCCTGTATCTCCTGGTGCTCCTGCTCGACTCAAGGCTCGGGAGAATCGAGGGGGCTACCCTGGCGGGCGGGATTATCCTCTACACCTATTTCAATTACTGGGTCTCGCGGAGGGAATTCGGAAAGGAGTCCGGCCCGTGGGTCCCCGAATCCGAAGATGTCGACCCCCAGGTGCTTCCCCCGGCCGGGTTCAGGGCCGGGCAGCTCGTCCTCGTCATGGCGGGGATCGCGGGGGTGGTGATCGGCGCACAGGTCGTGGTGGACAGCGCGGTGAAGATCATGACCATTTTGGGCGTGAGTGAGAAGTTTATCGGCCTGACCATGGTGGCCTTTGGAACGTCCCTGCCGGAGCTGGCGACTTCGGTGATCGCTGCGGTCAAAAAAGAGATGGATATCAGTATCGGAAACCTGGTTGGCAGCAACGTATTCAACATCATGTGCGTACTGGGAGTGGCCAGCCTTGCAAGACCGATCCCGATTCCCGGTGGGCTGGTGGGAAGCGGCCTTCTGGTGGACTACGGCGTGATGATGCTGACCGGAATCCTCCCATGGATCATGATGAGAAAAACCTGTATTCTTACGCGGAAGGATGGCCTCATCCTTCTCGTGTGCTATGGCGGATATCTCCTCTATCTGGTGATGAATCAATAATACCGACATTGCGCCGCCACTTGGGCGGCGGACCCGGAAAGGCCTGCAATATTGGCAAAACGCATCGATTACGATACTGTCCTGAATCCTGCCCAGCTGGAGGCTGTTATGGCCGCGGACGGTCCCATCCTGGTCATCGCAGGGGCAGGGAGCGGAAAGACCCGGACACTGGTGTACCGGGTGGCGCGGTTGGTGGAGTCCGGCGCTGACCCGGAATCCATTTTGCTGCTCACCTTTACCCGGAAAGCGGCCCAGGAGATGCTGGACCGGGCCGCCGGTCTTGCTGATGCACGCTGCCGGTTCGTGTCGGGCGGGACCTTTCATTCCCTTGCCTTAAGGGTCCTCCGGCGCCATGCGGACGCCGTGGGATATGACAATGCTTTCACGATCCTGGACCGGGCCGACATGGAGGAGGTACTCCGGTCGCTCATCCCCGCCCTTCAGATGCCCAGGACAGCCCCCAGATTCCCAAAACGGGGCACCCTGGCCAATATCCTGAGCAAGGCCGCCAATCTCCAGACGCCTGTGGAGGCATTCATATTGGAGGAGTACGGACAGTTTGTGGAGGTGGCGCCCCAGATACATCAGCTGGGCGTGCTCTATGCCGAGTACAAGAAAGCCCATCAGTTGATGGATTATGATGATCTGATCATCTCTTTTCAGCGGCTGTTACGGGAAAACAGGGATATCCGCAGCGAGTTGAGCCTCCAATACGGCCACATAATGGTGGATGAATACCAGGACACAAACTGTATCCAGGCGGAAATTGTGAAATGGCTGGCCCATGAACGTCAAAACATTATGGTGGTAGGCGACGACTCCCAGTCCATATATTCCTTCAGGGGGGCTGATTACCGGAACATGCTCGATTTCCCGTCCCTCTTCCCCGGGGTGAAAATCATCAAGCTGGAGCAGAACTACCGTTCCACACAGCCGATTCTGGCCCTGACCAACGGGCTGATGGCGCAGGCAAATGAAAAATATACGAAATGCCTCTTCACCGAGCGAAGCGGAGGCGACAAGCCGAAGGTCGTCAATACGAAAACAGAGCATGGACAGGCCCTCATCATCTCCCGGCGTATCCAAGAGGAATTGGCAGGAGGGAGATCCCTTGAGGACATGGCCATCCTGTTCCGGGCGGCATACCACTCCTTTGAATTGGAAGCCGAACTGACACGACAGAATATCCCCTACGTGAAATATGGGGGATTCAAGTTTCTGGAGTCCTCCCACATCAAAGACTTTCTGTCTCACATGCGGGTCCTGGTGAACCGGGACGAGGCCGTCAGCTGGATCCGGATTCTCAGACTGGTCCGGAATGTGGGCATGGGGAAGAGCCAGACCATTATCCGGTGGATGAAAAAAGAAGATGTTTCCCCGGACCGGATTGCCGCGTGGCCCGGGGCCGGAAAGCGGGAGGGGGGCCTCAAGGCCCTGGGCGACCTCCTGAAGAATCTGATGGCCCCGGAGACCACTCCGAGGAGGGCCGTTGAGCAGGTCATGGCCTATTACCTCCCGATTCTGAAAGAAAAATTTGACGATTATCCGAGGCGTCAGAAAGAACTTGAGCAGTTGATTCCGATGGCCGAGCGCTACAAAAAGATGAGCGGGTTTCTGGACGACCTGGTCCTGGATCCTCCGGGGAGTGCGGCAGATGTGGAACCCGGAAAAAAGAAAAAGGCCCTCACCTTGTCCACTGTCCATTCCGCAAAGGGACTTGAGTGGCCGGTGGTATTCATTATCTGGGTCATGGAAGGACGTTTCCCGTCTTCCATGGCCTACAGAAATCCGCTGGAACTGGAAGAAGAGCGACGGCTCATGTATGTGGCGGCCACCCGGGCCAAGGACCAGTTGATCATCACCTACCCGGGAGACGAGTCGCCGCCGGCATGGTCGTCCTACCATGGGGGCGGAGGAGGGTTGTCCTCTTTTATTTCCGCCCTCCCGGCCGATATGTTCGTCCACGAACACGGATCCGGCCGGGTATCGTCAAACTGGGGGGGCGGCCGGAAAAGAGGTTCAATGGACCGTTTCACACCGGAAGAGGGGTCGACGCCGTTTTCTCAAGGACAAAAGGTCCGGCATCCTGCATTCGGGACAGGGGTGGTCTCCAAATCTATGGCCGGCAATAAGATCGAGGTGTTTTTCAAAAACGCCGGCCGCAAACTCCTTCACCTGGAATACACCACCCTGGAGAAGCTCTGAGGGGAGGATTAAGGAATTGATCAACAAATGACAAGCGGGACCATGAAAACCCAAAATACACCCTACAAAGAGGCCGTCGACTCCCTTTACAGTCTTCAGAAATACGGCATCAAGTTCGGGCTTTCCAAGACCGAAAACCTTCTGAAGGCATTTGGAAACCCCCATAAAGGCCGGAGATATGTGCATATCGGAGGGACCAATGGAAAGGGCTCGGTGGCTGCATTCATCGGCAGCATCCTGAAAGCCGCGGGTCTGAGGGTGGGATTCTATTCGTCCCCCCATCTGGTGCGGTTCACCGAACGATTCAGTATAAATGGAGAGGAAATCGATCAGGATACTGCGGCAGGACTGATCAATGATCTGCGCAAGATATTCTCGCCCGAGGCCCCGCCAACCTTTTTTGAGGCCACCACGGCCATGGCACTCATCTATTTTGCCCGTGAACAGACCGATCTGGCGATAATGGAGGTGGGCATGGGAGGGCGTCTCGACGCCACCAACGTGATCACACCGATGGTTTGCGGGATTACCAACATCTCCCCGGAGCACCAGGATTTCCTGGGGAGCCGCCTTACGGATATCGCCAGGGAAAAGGGGGGGATTATCAAAAGCAAGGTGGATGTGGTCACTGCCGCGGCACAGCCGGTTGTCATAAAGACCCTTGAGTCCATTGCGACGGAACGGGACGCTCCCCTGTGGCGTGTGGGAAAGGATATTCTTTATCGCGCCACCGCATCCGGCCTTCATTACAGGGGACCGGGAATCAAGATGAAGGGACTCCATCTGGGGTTGCAGGGCATGATGCAGGCCCGAAATGCAGCCCTCGCATTGGGAATCATCGAAAGATTGACCGAAAAAGGGATCCGTATTTCAGAGGAGGATATCCGGGAGGGGCTGCAAAACACGGTGTGGACAGGGCGTATGCAGATTGTGGGGACGAACCCGACCATTCTACTGGACGGGGCCCACAACCCCGGGGCATTGCGGATGCTGGCCCGTTCCATAAAGGCCGGGTTCGAATACCGGCGGCTGATCCTGGTGATCGGGATAATGGCGGACAAGGCCATCAACGAGATGATGCGGATCGTTGCCCCCCTGGCCGATTATCTGATCTGCACGAGGCCCCTCTATTACCGGGCCGCAGATCCCGAGGTTTTGATGGCAGCGGCCGCCCCTCTGGAAAGACCCGGAGAAACAGTCCCCCTGCTGACCGATGCGTTGTCCCGGGCCAGGGAAATGGCAGGTCCCCAGGATCTGATCGTGGTGTGCGGGTCTCTCTTTACCGTGGGCGAGGTCCTGACCTATTTTGATCCTGAGACTTACCGGCCGGATGATTAGGCCCTCACGACGCTCATTTTAAGAGGTCAATCTCTCACATGCCGTAAGGTGCAGCCGGAAGAAGGCAAGAGGATAAGAGGGGGAGGGGGTCAGCCAAAGACCCGCAACCCGAACCTGTAACGCGTCACGAAAAGCAAGAAAGCCCGAATTGAGGAATTCAGGGATTCTGAATTGAATAAAGAATCCTCCATGAGAAAGGCGACCTGCAATGTTCTGGCTTTTATTTTATCTCTTTCTTGCGCTGGGGATCTCCTTCTTCTGTTCCATCCTGGAGGCGGTGATCCTTTCTGTCACCCCGAGCTATGTTGAGGCCCTGGAACAGAGATCTCCTGCCATCGGTTCTAAGCTGCGTCAGCTTAAATTAAATATCGATCGCCCTCTTGCCGGGATACTGAGTCTGAATACGATTGCCCACACCGTAGGGGCGGCCGGGGTGGGGGCACAGTCTTTGCTGGTATTCGGCAGCGGATATGTGGCCCTGTCATCCGCCATCCTCACCTTTCTGATCCTGATCCTTTCCGAGATTATCCCCAAGACGCTGGGTGCCCTTTACTGGAAGCAGTTGGCGCCCCTTGCTGTTCGAACCCTCCCATTCCTGATCTGGTCTGTGTACCCGCTGGTGCTCCTGTCGAAGAAAATCGCCGGTTGGCTGTCCTCAGGAAAGCGGGGCCCTGTGGTGAGCCGTGAAGAACTTCACGCCATGACCGACCTGGCGAGAAAGTTGGGCCTTTTCAGCAGGCAGGAGTCCCGCATTCTGAAAAATCTCCTGCTGGTGGGCACGTTGAAAGTGAGGGATGTTATGACCCCGCGGCCCGTGCTGTTTATCCTGCCGTCGGGGATGACGGTGGGAGAGGTCATCACCCAATACCCCAAGATCCGGTTTTCCCGCATTCCGATCTATGATGGAGATCCGGAAAACATCCATTCTTTTGTCCTGACCAATGATGTTATCCTGGAGGTGTCCAAGGACCGCCCCCATACCCCCCTGGCCTCCCTCGGCAGGAACATTAAAATGGTGCCGGAGACCATGCCTCTGATCCTGATTTTTGAACAGTTTCTAAGTGAGGGCGAATATGTCGCCATGGTGGTGGATGAATACGGCGGGATTGAAGGGATCGTCACCATGGAGGATGTGATGGAGACGCTGCTGGGGATCGAGGTGGTGGACGAGAGCGATGTGGAGCCGGATATGCAGGCATTGGCCCGCCGGCAATGGACCAAACGGGCCCGTGCCCTGGGCATCATTCCATCGGAGGAAGAACCTCCCGGCGCATCCTCCGGGGGGAAGGTCTGAAGTGGTGCGTATAATGCTGCGGGTGTTCAGAGAAGAAAGGTGAGGAACGTGTAGCATGGATGTGAAGACATTGACCAATCTCGGGCGCTTCAAAGAGATTGCCGTGATCCTCATAAAATATGGGTTTGAGGACCTGATTGAGCGACTCGACATGCCGGGCATTAAGCTGATCAGAAGGATCAGCAGAACGGATCAGGAAATGGGGACCTTCGAGAGGATCCGCCATGCCCTGGAGGAACTCGGGCCCACCTTCGTCAAATTCGGCCAGATCATGAGCCTCAGACCGGACCTGTTGCCGCCCCGGTTGATCGATGAACTGAGCAGACTCCAGGACGACGTCGCACCCGTGGAACTTTCTCAGATCAAGGAGGTGGTTGAAAAAAGCACCGGTGAACCCCTCCTGGAGACCTTTGCCGTCTTTGATGCAACGCCTCTGGCCGCCGCCTCCATCTCCCAGGTGCACCGGGGGGTCTTGAAAAAAGACGGCCGCATCGCAGCCATCAAGATTCAGCGACCGGGCATTCGTTCGAAGATGAACACGGACCTGGACATCCTGGCGATTGTGGCAGGTCGTCTTAATGAACGTGTGGATGAGCTGAAAAGTTTTGACCTTCCGAATGTCGTCCGCCTCATCAAGAGGAATCTTCTCCGTGAGCTCGACTTCAGGAGAGAAGCACGCAATATGAAGATTGCGCGTACCTATGCAGGGGATGAATCGGAAATTTATATCCCGGAAGTCTATGGGGAATACTGCACCGAACGTGTTCTGGTCATGGAGTATATCCAGGGGACGAAGCTGAAAAATATTACGCCCGATATCCTCGAGGACCCCGAGCCTCTGGCCAAACAGGGATTGAGGGCCGCCATCCGTCAGATCCTGGAAGACGGTTTTTTTCATGCTGATCCCCATCCGGGGAATGTGTTGATTACCGAGGATGAACGGATCTGTCTGGTTGACTGGGGCATGACGGGCCGCCTCTCGGAGAGAGACCGTCACGGACTTATTTATCTGCTGAAATCCGTCCTCGACAAGGATGGCGAGGCCATGGTGCACGCCCTGTTGCGCACCGGCCGTGCCGAGGCGTCCATCGATCAAAGGGCCTTGGAGCGGGAACTTCTCGATATTCTGGACTCCCATTATGCCGTCCCTATCAAGGACATGAACATCGGCCGGCTGTTGATGGAGATCACCGATCTGCTGCGGACCTACCGGTTGTGGCTGCCCCCGGACCTGGTCATTATGATGAAGGCGCTGGTTACGGCGGAAGGCACGGCCCGGCATATCTATCCGGATCTCAACGTGGTCATGGAGGCAAAGGAATATATCTCCCATCTGGCCATGGAACGGTTCAAGCCCGAATCGCTCTGGCGCAGCCTGCGCTTCACGTTTTCTCAGTTCCTGAGCATCCAGAGAGAACTGCCGAACCGCCTGGAGAGTATTCTGAACAAGGCCGACCAAGGAGAATTGACACTGGGGTTCAGGCACGAAAACCTTGGCGGTCTCAGGAATACCCTCGACAACATCACCAACCGTTTGACTTTCGGCATCATCATCGCCGCCATGATTATCGGTTCTTCAATGATCATCACCACCGGGATCGGTCCCCTCTTATTCGGATTTCCCGCCTTGGGCGTCATCGGATATCTGATTTCCGGTGTGCTCGGCCTGTGGCTCGTTTTCACGATTATCCGAAAGAGAAAGTATTGAGGGATGCAGGGATTGAGGAATATGGGGATTGAGGAACTGAGGGATTCCCATACTGTGCGTGGGAACGCACGTGCGGGACGCTCTGCGTCCTTTTCTGTATCCCGGTTTTGATCATCCTATGGAGCCCATATTCATGATCCTTCTGGTCCATCCACCCGTGGCCAAGCCCTGCGAGCCGCCCCCCGGCATTGCCCAGCTTGCGGGTGCGCTCAAGGCCAATGGCGTCTCCTGCGAGGTACTGGATGCCAGCCTTGAGGGACTTCTTTATTTGATGAAGAAGGCACGGCCGGAAGGAGACCGCTGGACAGGCCGGGCTTTGGCTCACCGGGAAGATCATTTGACCGGGCTCCGCAGCTGGCCCATCTATGGCCGGCCCGATGCCTACCGGCGGGCCGTGGCTGACCTGAACCGGCTGGTTCACGTGGCCGGCCGTCCTTCCGACGCTGGCGTCAGCCTGGGGAATTTTCTTCATGCTGACCGTTCCCCTGTGCGCAGCTCTGATCTGACATGGGCCGCAACTCACCCGGAAGCCAACCCTTTTCACGGGTATTTCGCCCCCAGATTGAAAGAGCTCTTAGAGAACAGGCCGGTCACCTGGGTGGGAGTTTCCGTCAACTTCCTTTCCCAGGCCCTGTGCGCCTGGGCCATGATGGGGTCTTTGCGGCGGGAATTTCCGGGAATCCGGATAGTGGTGGGCGGCGGCCTGATCACCTCCTGGATGCGGGGGGCCCTGGAGGACAGGGGCTGGGGCGATCTGGTGGACGCCTGGGTTGCAGGGCCGGGAGAGGAGCCCCTGCTGGAGCTTTTAGGAGTTCGGTCCAGCCCGGGAAGGTCCACTCCTGATTACAGCCTCTTTCGGGAAAAAGGCTATCTGGCGCCCGGTTTTATCCTCCCCTACAGCGCCTCCAGCGGCTGTTACTGGAACCGGTGCGCCTTTTGCCCCGAGAAGAGCGAAGGAAACCCTTATCGTCCGGTTTCGCCTGAAAAGGCCCTGGAGGAATTGGACGACCTGTGCGCTGAGAACAGGCCGGTTCTGGTTCACCTGCTGGACAACGCCCTGAGCCCCGCGCTCTTGAAGCGGCTGGCTGTCCGGGGTCTGCCGCGACTCTGGTACGGGTTCTCGCGTCTGACGCCGCCGCTGGATGATCTCGATTTTTGCCTGGCACTTCGCAGGGGAGGGTGCGTCATGCTCAAACTGGGGCTCGAATCGGGGGATCAGGGGGTCCTGGATGCCCTGGATAAGGGGATCCGGCTCGATGCGGCGAGCCGGATTCTGGCAAACCTCAAGACAGCCGGGATTGCCACGTATGTGTATCTCCTTTTCGGCACGCCGGCTGAGGGGCCTGTGGAGGCGCAACGCACACTCGATTTTATTGCCGCGCATCACGCTGCGATCACCTTCCTGAATGTTGCCGTCTTCAACCTGCCTCTCCAGAGCCTGCAGGCCAGGACGCTGGAGACCACGCCCTTTTATGAGGGGGACCTGTCGTTGTACCGAGGATTCCGTCATCCGACGGGCTGGCATCGCGGCAAGGTGCGGCGTTTTCTGGATAAAACCTTCCGTCAGCATCCGGAGGTGGCGGCCATACTGCGGCGGGATCCGCCCGTCTTCACCTCCAACCATGCCCCCCTTTTTTCGTTGGCCCGGGAACAGGCAGATTGATGGCTTCGAACAATACCCGGTCCGTTTGTATCCGGATTTCCGACTCCAAATGCCCGCTTGACAGAACCGGGGGATTCTATCATGATTACCTGCTCTCCGGTTGCGCGGGCTCTCCGCTGGAGACAAACCGGACATGGCGTTGAAAAACGACAAAGCTGAATTAGACTCTTTGTCTGTAACTTCTCTGCAACGTGCGGAGAAGTTTGCCCGTGGGGGTCTCTGCCTCCCGCCCAGGAGGCGGGACAAAAACCGAATACAGCTCCTGGGGACGGCAGCAGGGCTTTACAATACAGTCTGTTCCAGCCCCAAGTACAGCCTTTTATGGGACGGTATGTCCTTGCTGCCTTTCCGTAAACATTATCCGGAGCCCGGGGGCGGCCGC